>CALLYN010001048.1 GCA_937858455.1 uncultured Kouleothrix sp. | reverse complement strand
AACTCGCCCGCGCCGCCCGAGTCGGCGCGCAGCTCGCGCCGGCGCTGCACCAGCGGCGACAGCGTCTCGACCACCTCGGCCGGCACACCGGCCACGCCGCTGGGGAAGCCGGTGGTATGCAGACCGTCCTTGGTCGGCCGCGCGCCCATCCCGCCCACCTGGAAGTTCGAGACCATAAACGGCGCGGTGCCGTCGGGCCGGCTGCCGCGCCACACGCTGAGCCAGATCGGGTCGGCCCCGCCGGCGATCACGCGCTCGGGCATGGCCTGCGCCAGGGCGCCGAAGATCGCGCTGGGCAGGAAGTGGCCGACCAGGTGGCGGGCCGCCACCGCCGCCGGCGGCTCGCAGTTGAGGATCGAGCGCGGCGGCGCCGCGACGTGCACCGGCCGGAAAGCGCCCTCGTTGTGCGGCACGTCCGGGCTGATCGCTGCCTTGATCGCAAACGAGGCATAGCCGTGGGTGTAGTTCAGCACCACATTGATCCCGCGCCGGCTCTGCGGCGATGAGCCGGCGAAGTCGATCGCGATCTGATCGCCCGCGATCGTCACAGCCGCCCGAATACGCAGCGGCTCCTCGAAGCCGTCGCTCCAGACCTCGTGCTCGTAGTGGCCATCGGGCAGGGCGCGGATGGCCGCGCGCATGGCCGCCTCCGAGCGGGCGATGATCGCGTCGCCCAGCGGGTCGATGCTGCCGAGCGCGAACTCGTCCATCATCTGCAGCAGGCTGCGCGCGCCCACCGCGTTGCACGAAGCCTGCGCGTACAGGTCGCCGATCGTCTCGTCGGGCGTGCGCACATTCGCGCGGATAATCCTGATCAGCTCGCGGTTGGGCTCGCCGCGGTCGAACAGCTTGGTGATCGGCACGCGCAGCCCTTCCTCGTACACCTCGTGGGCGTCGGCCGAGAGCACCCGCCCGCCAATGTCGGCGGCGTGGCACAGGTTGCCGAAATAGCCGACGATCCGCTCGCCACGGAACACCGGGCTGAGCACGGTGAAATCGTTGAGCTGGCCCGACGTCAGCCAGGGGTCGTTGGTGATCAGCACGTCGCCGGGCGCCAGCTCGGCGGGTGGGTAGGCCGCCAGCAGGTGCCGCACGCCCGTGGCCATGGGGTTGATGTGGCCGGGCGTGCCGGTGAGCGACTGCGCGATCATCTGGCCGCGCGTATCGAACACGCCGCAGGCGAGGTCCTGCGACTCGCGCACGATCGTGCTGAAGGCGGTGCGCATGAGCGCAACCTGCTGCTCGTTCGCCACCGACAGCAGCCGGTTCCAGAGCATCTCGAGCGTGATAGGATCGAGCGTCATCGCGGCTCTCTTTGTGTAAGTTTCACCACAGAGACACAGAGGCACAGAGATTTTTAGAAATAATTTCGGCGTGGTAAGGTTATTATGGTTCTAGGTCAACTACAAGGTTCCACTGCTCATCCACGCGGCAGCGCGCGCCCGGCCCAACGATCGCCGTCGACTCGCGCTCCTCGACGATCGCCGGCCCGGCGAAGGCCATGCCCGGCGCAAGCCGGTAGCGATCGTAGATTGGCGTGCTGACGAAGCCGCCGGCCTCGGGGAAGTAGGCCAGCCGCTCGCCCTTGCGCGCCTGCGCGATATCGCTGCTGGCGGCTGCGGGAATAGACAGCGCCACCGATGGCCGCGGGCCGGACGAGACCACGCGCCAGTTCAGGATCTCGAGCGGCACGGCCGGGCCAAGCCGCTCGTACAGCTCGCGGTACGCCGCCTCGAAGGCCGCCTGCAGCGCGGCGGTATGCGCGGCGCCGAGCGCGCCAGGCGGCAGCGGCACGCGGATCTCGTGGCCCTGCCCGACGTAGCGCATGTCGGCCTCGCGGCGGTGGCTGATCGCCTCTGGCGCCACACCCGAGGCCTCCAGCAAGGCCCGGCCCTCGGCCTCCATGGCCTCGAGCAGCGCGTTGGCCCTGGCCCAGTCCATCGCCTGCAGCTGCTCGCGCCACGAGCGCACGAAATCGAACGCCAGCGGCGCCGAGAGGAAGCCCAGCGTGCTCATCACCCCGGCGCCGAACGGCAGCAGCAGCGTGGGCACGCCCAGCGAGAGGGCGATCCGGTACGCGTGCACCGGCCCGGCCCCGCCGAACGCGAACATCGGGAAGCGGTGGGGGTCCTTGCCGCGCTCGAGCACATGCACGCGCGCGGCGTTGGCCATGTTCTCGTTGGCGATCTGGTGAATGCCCCAGGCGGCCTGCTCCACCGACATGCCCAGCCGCGCGGCCACCCTCTCGGCGATCGCCGCGCGCGCCCCCGCGACATCGAGCGCCATCTTGCCGCCCAGGAAGTAGCCTGGGTCGAGGTAGCCCAGCACCAAGTCCGCGTCGGTGACGGTCGGCTCGGCGCCGCCGCGCCCGTAGCACACCGGCCCAGGCGCCGAGCCGGCCGAGTCCGGGCCGACTTTCAGCAGCCCGAGGCTATCGACGCGGGCGATCGAGCCGCCGCCAGTGCCGATCTCGATCATCTCGATCACCGGAATGGTGATCGGCATGCCCGATCCCTTCTTGAAGCGGTAGATCCGATCGACCTCGAACGACTGCGCGATCAGCGGCTGGCCGCCGTCGATCACACAGATCTTGGCGGTCGTGCCGCCCATGTCGAACGAGAGCAGATTCGGATGGCCGGCCGCCTGGCCGTACACCGTCGCCGCCAGCGCGCCGGCAGCCGGGCCAGACTCGAGCAGCCGCACGGGGTAGCGCGCGGCCGTGTCGACTGTGGCGATCCCGCCCGACGAAAGCATCAGGAAAAAGTCGCCGTCGAGGCCAAGCTCGCGCAGCCGCACCTGCAGCGTACGCAGGTAGCGCTCGACCAGGTCCTGAACATACACATTCGCAATCGTGGTCGAGGCGCGCTCGAACTCGCGGATCTCGGGCACCACGTCCGACGAGATCGATACTCGGATGCCCGGCGCGGCGCGCTGCAGAGCCTCGCGGGCGGCGCGCTCGTCGGCGGGGTTGGTGAAGCTGTGCAGAAAAACAATCGCCGCCGCGGCGATGCCATTGGCGGCCAGCTCGCGTGCTAGCCGTTCGACGTAGGTTATGTCGAGCTCCACGTCGGTCGAGCCGTCGGCCAAGGTGCGCTGCGGCACGTCAAAGCGCAGGTAGCGCGGCACCAGCGGGCGCGGCTGCTCCAGCAGCAGGTCGTACAGGTCGTAGCGCTGCTCGCGCCCGATCGCCACCGAGTCGCGGAAGCCGGCGGTGGTGAGCAGCGCGGTGGGCGCGCCCTTGCGCTCGATCAGCGCGTTGGTGACGAGCGTCGTGCCATGCACCAGGTTGCGCACCGCGCCCGGCGCGATTCCCGCCTGGCGCAGCGTTTCGGCCAGGGCCGTCTCCACCGCGCGCGAGGGGTCGTCGCTTGTCGTCAGCACCTTGCCCATCGCAAAGGCGCCCGTCTCCTGGTCGACGACGATCAGGTCGGTGAAGGTACCGCCAATGTCGACGCCTACGCGGTAGCGCTGGTTGGGTGGCATGTATCTTTCTCGCTCTCAGAAGTTGTTTGAAAAGGATGGTTTGGAGGGACGAAGTCCCTCCAAGTATCCACTTGTTCTGGCAGGTGGCGGCCACATTCGTGGCCGCCACCTGCCAGAAGGGAAGTGCGAGGGGCATAGC
>CALLYN010001047.1 GCA_937858455.1 uncultured Kouleothrix sp. | reverse complement strand
CCCGGCCGCGCCACAGCCAACTGCCGCCCCGGCCGCGCCAGCCGGCGCGCGCACGCTCACGCTGATGGCCCACGACAGCTTCAGCGTGAGCGAAGACGTGCTCAAGGCCTTTGAGCAGCAGAACAACGTGAAGGTCGAGGTGCTCAAATCCGGCGACGCCGGGCAGGCGCTGAACAAAGCCACGCTCAGCGCCGGCAGCCCGCTCGCCGACGTGTTCTTCGGCGTCGACAACACCTTCCTGACGCGCGCGCTCAAGGCCGGCATCTTCGAGCCATACAACACCGCGGCGCTCGCCAGCATCCCGGCCGAGTACAAGCTCGACCCGAGCAACAGCCTGGTGCCGATCGACTACGGCTACGTATCGGTGAACTACGACAAAGCCTACCTGGCCCAGAACAAGCTCGCGCCGCCGGCCACGCTCGAAGACCTGGCCAAGCCCGAGTGGAAGGGCAAGCTGGTTGTCGAGAACGCGGCGACTTCGTCGCCTGGCCTGGCGTTCATGCTCGCGACGATCGGCCACTTCGGCGCCAGCGGCAGCTACACCTGGCTCGACTACTGGAAGGCGCTGCGCGCCAACGACGTGTTGGTCGTCGATGGCTGGAGCGACGCCTACAACACCCAGTTCAGCGGCTCAAGCGGCAAAGGCCCGCGCCCGCTGGTGGTGTCGTACGCCAGCAGCCCGCCGGCCGAAGTGTTCTTCAGCGAGGGCAAGCTCACCGACGCGCCGACAGGCGTAATGGCCGGCGGCAGCTTCCTGCAGGTCGAGTTCGCCGGTATTCTCAAGGGCACGAAAAACCGCGACCTGGCCGAGAAGCTGATCGACTTCATGCTTGGCAAGCGCTTCCAGGAAGACATGCCGCTGCAGATGTTCGTGTACCCGGTGGTGCCCGGCAGCGCGCTGCCCGACCTGTTCACCAAATTCGCGGCAGTGCCGGCCGAGCCGGTGCGCGTCGCGCCCGAGCAGATCGACCAGAACCGCGAGCAGTGGGTCGACGCCTGGACGAAAACCGTGCTGCGCTAGCGGCACGGTTCTTGCACCAGCAAAGCCGGCTATAGCGAATGATGGAGGCGACAATGGACGAGAACGGCTATGGGAAATACGTGGCGCTGGCGTTCGCGCTGATTCTGGCGGGCTTCGGCATTACCCGGCTGCTGCAGCGCCAGCGCAAGCCGCGCAGCTTCCGCGACGACCCGATCGGCGCGCTGAAGGATCGCAGCGAGATTGTGGCCAACAAAGCCCAGATCGCCAGCGAAGAGGCGCTCACGCGCATTCAGGCGACGCTGGAAGAGATCCGCGACCGCTTGCCCGAGGTCAGCAACAAGCAGATTCAGCGCGGGCGAAAAGACCTGACCAAGCGGATCAACGATCTAACCGGCCAGGCCCAGGATCTTGTGAAGGAGCTACGCGGCAACAGCGTGTTCAGCCGCTAGCGCCTGGCACAGCCAACCGAGAACCAAAACCGCGAAGCGTCGAGCTTCGCGGTTTTGGTTTGCAGGCCGCGTTTCTGCGCAGCTAGATCGTCTGCCGCCAGTCGGCCGGGCGCTCGAGCGAGCCAGCGATAATATGCGCGCCCGAGAACACCAGGCCGAGCGTGCCGAGCAGGCCGATCGCGCCGGCCCACGACTGCGCCTGGAGCAGCAGCGCGGTGTACAGCGGCGCGCCGAGCAGGCCGTGCACCAGCAGGCTCAGCGCCAGCGGGATGGGCAGCACGATCCACAGCAGGCTGGTGATCGAGTAGCGCCGCGTCAGCAGCAGCGCCGCCAGCACGCCCAACGACACCAGGCCATTCATCAGCGCCGAGAGCAGCAGCTGCGGCACGCCCAGCGGCAGCAGCGAGTCGCCGTTGAACAGCAGCCAGCCCTGGCGCTGCACCACAATATCGACCATCAGGTGGTAGACCACAAACAGCGTGAATGTGAGAATACTGGTGACATAGCCGGGGAACCACCAGCGATGCCGGTACAGATAGAACACCACCAGCGCCGGCAGCAGGCTCAGCCATGCGGCGGCGAACACGGCGCGCGGCAGCGAGTACTCTTGCAGGCGCGTCAGCGATTGCAGCCGCTCGTCGATGCCCAGCCGGTAGAGCGCCGGCAGCGTGGGGTTGTAGCTGAAGCGATACAGCGCCTGCCAGAACGGCGAAAGCAGCACCGCCAGGTGCGAGCCGAGCATGGCCACGGTGTAGTTGGGCGTGTGCTCGCGCACCCACAGGTAGAT
The DNA here is from genome assembly GCA_937858455.1 of uncultured Kouleothrix sp. Classification (GTDB taxonomy): domain Bacteria; phylum Chloroflexota; class Chloroflexia; order Chloroflexales; family Roseiflexaceae; genus Kouleothrix. Next base: position 1,274 of record CALLYN010001047.1, on the reverse strand, counting down.
CGCCAGGCCATAAGCGACCAGTGTTAGAAGAATAACGCCAACTTCCATACCGCGTGTTACTCCCACCTATATTCCCGCACCACACCCTGCTCGAGTGTAAACAGCTGATCGGTAAGCCCATACTGGCGCTGGGCCGAATCGGCCTGCACCTGCGCGGCCACCGCGCGCAAGATCTCGGGGTTGGCATCGCTGAAGGCGATCAGGAAATCGCGATTGGGGATGCCGATCACCAGGTGGCCGGGCATCTCGCGCGCCCACTGCGCCAGCACATCGGCCAGCAGCAGCCGCGAGGCATCGTAGCCGTCGCCGCTGCTATAGATGAACAGCCGCTGGTCGCCCGCGCCGACGGTGGTGTACTTGACGTGCTCGTCGGTGCGGCGGCGCAGGTTCTCGATCGCCTGCGCGTGCAGATCTTGCACGCTCACGCCCCAGCGCTCGAGATGCTCGTCGTTGATATACGCGACGCTGCGGCCCTCGTCGATCACATAGGCGATCATCAGGTCGCCCAGGAACTCGCGGTAGGCCAGCATCGGCAGGCGGCGCTCGCGCACCTCGGCGAGCATCTCCAGCGGCTTGATCATCGGGTAGAGCCGCCCGGCCAGGCTCTGGTAGTCGCTGGCGCTGCGGTCGGGCTGGATGCCCAGCATTGTGCGCACGAACGTCTCGACCACCACATCGAGCTGGCCGGGGTCGCGCTGGTAGGCGCTGTAGAAGTTGCTCAGGTCAGCGGTCACGTCGGCGCCGCCGGCGCGCAGCCGCAGCTCCATGCCCGCGCGGTCGAGCAGCTCGATCTCGTCGTACAGCGACAGGCGCTGCTCCATATAGCCGGCGAACTGCTCGGCGCTCATGGGCGGCGCGCCGCCGTTGGCCCCCTGCCGCGGGCTATTGCCGTGCCCGTTGCTCATAGCATTCCTCTATGTTAGGACTTACGCAGTTGGCGTGCTCAGCCTTCGGCAGAGCGGTATTTTCCTATTGGACGTGTGCGGTTTTTCCGCGCTGCGCGCGGAAAAATCGCACACACGATGATCAACAAGTACCGTGCTGCCGCAGGCACCATGCACGGCTTCGGGAAGCCGAACTGCGCAACTGCGTAAGTCCTCTATGTAACGAAGATGGTACCGTAGGCAGGCGCGCCTGCAACTCCTACACCACTGCGGTTCCCTGCCAGGCGGCTTTGAGCTCGGCAAGCGGCGCGCGCAGCAGCTCGCCGCCCGCCACCCCGGCGATCACCAGCTCGGCGGCGGCGGTTGTGGCGCCCACCCGCGCGCACGGCA
>CALLYN010001046.1 GCA_937858455.1 uncultured Kouleothrix sp. | reverse complement strand
GGGAACGACACGGCGGCGATGGAGGCGGCGCTGGCCGGCACCAGCGGCGACGAGGCGGCTGTGGCCGCTGCGGCAGCCGTCGCCGGCGACGATATGGACTACCTGGGCGACATCCACGCCTCGGAGGAGTACCGCCGCGCGATGGTCAAAGTCTACACCCGCCGCGCGATCGCCAGCGCGCTGGCGCGCGCCCGCGGCTAGCAGCCTGCCTGAAAAGCGAGCGCGAGGGGCACTGCCCCTCGCGCTTCTTTGTCTCATACCAAATTCGCTTGATTACTGACACTAGCCCCGGTGGCCAACTCGGCGCCGCAGCCCGGCCTACCTGAAGGCCGCCAGCACCACCGCCGCGAGCAGGCCGCCGCCCAGCAGCCCGTACTCCCACAGCACCCGCCGCGACAGCGTGCCCTCCAGGTGGTTCTGCACCAGCCCGATCGCCACATAGAAGATCACCAGCAGCAGCGCGCCGCCCAGCAGAAACGACGCCGCCCAGTAGTTCAGCGCCCAGGTTGCCTCGGCCAGCGCGATGCCAACCATCCCGGCCAGCACGAGCAGGCCGCCGCGCGGCGCCGCCCACTGCAGCAGCGCGTACGCCAGCAGCGCGCCGGTAAGCCCGATCAGCGCGCCCGAGTACAGAAAGCGCAGCCGCGCGTAGTAGGTGGCGCTAAACATGCTGAAGGCCATCAGCAGCGCGACCGTCTGCAAGATCAGGCGGGCCGAGTGCTGCACGCTGGGCCGCCGGTCGAGCGCGTAGTGCTGGCCTAGCAGCGCGGCCAGCAGCAGGCCGCCGGTGGCCGCCAGCGCGATGATCGCCGCAGTGGTCTCGAGCAGCGGGCTGAACAGGCGAAAAAACGCGAACGGCGCCACGATCGCGAACGCCGGCAAGATCCAGAAGGCTGGCGCCAGCTCGAGCTGCACAACCCCCAGGTTGAGCGTCGGCAGCGCGCGCGTTTGCATCTGCGGGTGGCTGCGGATGAACAGGTCGGCGCCGGTGATTGTGATCACCACCAGCGAGGCAACCAGCACCCACGAGAGCGTGATCAGCGGCAGATCGGCGCCGAGCCGGGCGCGAAAGTTATTCGGGTTGATATCGATCAAAAACACTACGGCCAGGCCGATCAGCACCAGCAACACCAGCGAGACGATCCGGTCGTAGCGTGGGGTGGGCGAGGATGTCACCACGATTGCTCCTTGAACGGGCGTGATACTCCGGGCTGCGCGGCGCGCACTGCCGGTAAGCGATTCTAGCCGCTGGGCAATCGCCTGTCAAACGATTGACGCGGTTCCGGCGCGAGTGTTAAAATACACGGGATTATTTGCGACTGCTATCACGAATCTGGTGCGCGCGCGCGCCCGTTCGTCGGATGCCATGCTCGTTCCTTCGCCCCAATCGGCCGCGCCGCTACAGATCAACATTCGCGCCGCGCAGATGCGCGATATCTACCCCATCCTCGCGCTGCATGGCGAGGCCTTCGCCGACAAATTCGGCGCGGCGTTTGGCGCCAACGGCATGGCGCGCGGCGTCGAGGCTATGGCCGAGGCCTGGCGGCGCCAGGGCCTGCCCGCGCTCCGCGGCATGTTTGTGGCCGAGGCCGACGAGCAGATCGTCGGCACGATCACCCTGCGTACCTGGGAGATGGGCGGCGACAACACCGGCGCCGCCGAGCTGGCTTTCCACCAGGTGCTGGGGGTGTGGGGCGCGCTGCGCTCGATCTTCGCGCTGTCGCTGCTCGACCACCAGATCGACCGCGCCGAGGGTTACATCACCGACGTGGCGGTGCTGAGCGAGTACCGCCGGCGCGGCGTGGCCCAGGCCATGCTGGCGCGCGCCGAGGAAGAAGCGCGCATCCGCCGCAAGCGCTACGTCGCGCTGTACGTCAGCGCCAAGAACACCGGCGCGATCGCGCTGTACCGCCAGTTCGGCTTCACCCAGCGCCGCGTGCGCCGCTCGCTGCTGGCCGGCTGGATGCTTCGCCAGCACGCCTGGCTGTTCATGCGCAAAGAGCTGCTCTAAATTGCGCCGCGGCTCATTCTGTGCTACTGTAGCATAATGGCACGCTGGCTGCGCGGCGACGACGCCCGCGCCAGGTACCACGCGGCGCTGAATGGCGCCCCGAAATACACCTATCACGAGGAGGCGACGACAATGACGTCCGAGCGCGACAACCCTTTCCGCATCGCGCAGCAGCAGTTCGACAAAGCCGCCGAGCTGCTCGACCTGCCCCAGGACATTCGCGAAGTGCTACGGGTGCCCCAGCGCGAGCTAACCGTCAATTTCCCAGTGAAGCTCGACGGCGGCCACACCAAAGTGTTCACCGGCTACCGCGTGCAGCACAACCTTGGCCGCGGCCCGGTGAAGGGCGGCATCCGCTACCACCCCAGCGTCGACATCGACGAGGTGCGCGCGCTGGCCATGTGGATGACCTGGAAGTGCGCGCTGGTGAACATCCCCTACGGCGGCGCGAAGGGCGGCGTGGTCGTCGACCCGGCTAACCTTTCGATCGGCGAGCTCGAGCGGCTGACACGCCGCTTCGCCACCGAGATCAGCATTCTGATCGGCCCCGACAAAGATATCCCCGCGCCCGACGTCAATACCACTCCGCAGATCATGGCCTGGATCATGGATACGATCTCGATGCACCAGGGCCATACTGTCAACGCGGCGATCACCGGCAAGCCGGTGCAGGTGGGCGGCTCGTTGGGCCGCAACGACGCGACCGGCCGCGGCGTGAGCCTGATGGTGCGCGAGTGGGCCCGCACCAGCGGCTACAACCTCGATCAGCTGAGCGTTGTGGTGCAGGGCTTCGGCAATGTGGGCGGCGTGGCCGCAGCGCTGCTCGAGCAGATGGGCTGCCGCGTGATCGCGGTGAGCGACGCCACCGGCGGGTATGTGCGCCGCGGCGGGCTTGATGTCAAGGCCATGCGCGAGTACTCCGCCAAACATCCGCGCCGCCTGCTCGACGGCTACAGCGCGCCTGGGGTCGAGAAGCTCACCAACACCGAGCTGCTCGAGCTGCCCTGCGACGTGCTGGTGCCGGCCGCGCTCGAAAACCAGCTGACCGAGCTTAACGCCCCGCGCATCCGCGCCAGGGTCGTCGTCGAGGGCGCGAACGGCCCGACCACACCCGACGCCGACGCAATCTTCGAAGACCGCGGCATCACCGTGATCCCCGATATCCTTGCCAACGCCGGCGGCGTGACGGTCAGCTACTTCGAGTGGGTGCAGGGCCTCCAGTCATTCTTCTGGGATGAAATCGACGTGAACGCCAAGCTCGAGCGGATCATGGTCAACGCCTACGAGCAGGTACGCTCGGTGTCCGAGCAGCGCCGGGTTTCGATGCGCCTGGCGGCCTACCTGCTTGCGGTGCGCCGCGTCGCCGACGCCAACGCCACGCGCGGGATCTACCCGTAGCGCGGCTAGCAGAGCGTGGCTGTGGTACAATACGCGAAGAAGCACAGCCCACGCGGCTATCGCGCACACTCGCGAGCTGATTGTGTACCGCGACACGTACTGGTGCGTGCTCGCGGTACGCCGTTTGTACGCGCTGGGGATCCTCGAAGGAGCGCCTCGTGGATGTTCTGCTGGTCGACGATAACGTGCTGATGCAGCAGCTGATCGCGCGGTTTCTTGGCGAGCTTGGCTACACTGTCGGCGTGGCTGGCCTGGCCTCCGAGGCGCTGGCGCGCGCCCGGCAGTCGCCGCCGGCGCTGCTGCTGATCGACATGCACCTGCCCGACTGTGATGGCCCCGACGCGCTGGCGGCGCTGCGCCGGCTGCCGGGCTGCGCAGGCACGCCAGCCGTCGCGATCAGCGGCCTCGCCGAAGAAGATGCCCGCCACCTGCTGAAAGGCGACTTCAGCGAGTACCTGGTGAAGCCGATCGACCTCGATACTCTGCAAGCCACGGTGGCGCGCTACCTTGGCCCCGCGCTCGAGCGCAGCGTCGCCTGAGCGCCCGGCATGGTTCCGCTAGGGCGCAAACCGCCCGTATGAGTCTGTTAAAGCAATGCGAATATCCAGCAAAGGCGAATACGGCCTACGCGCGCTGTTCGACCTCGCACAGCGCTACGGCGAAGGCCCCATCCAAAGCCACGATATCCATCAGCGCCAGGGGATCGACGAAAACTACCTCAACCAGATTCTGATCTTGCTGCGCAAGGCCAGCCTGATCGAAAGTGTGCGCGGCCCGCAGGGCGGCCACCGGCTGGCGCGCCCGCCAGCGCAGATCTCGCTGCTGGAAGTGCTGACGGCGCTGGAGGGGCCGCTACTGCCCGACGAGGCCGGGCGCGACAGCGTGGCCTCGTCCGAGCCGCTCGACCGCGACCTGGTGCGCGATGTGTGGTCTGGCGCGCGCGACACGCTTGAAGAGTACCTGCGGGGCATCTCGCTCGAGGATCTGTGCCAGCGCAAGCGCCGCAAGATCGGCGAAGTGATGTATTACATCTAGCCGTTCACAATCAGGCCCTGCGCCTCGAGCCAGAAGCGCGCCGACGAAAGCGCGCCTAGCTCGATCAGCGTGAACAGCAGCGCCCAGGTGGCCGGCCGCGCCAGCTGCACTACCCGCGCCACCTTGCCCTCGTACCCCATGAATAGCGCGGTCAGCAGCAGGTTGATCGCGTACAGCACGCCGGTGATTCCCAGCCACGCGCTGACGGCGATCGGCCAGAACATGAACCCCGCGTTGCCGTACATCGCCGCCAGCACCAGCAGGTTCAGCAGCAGCGCGCCGCCAAGCTCGATCCAGCCGCGCAACACGCGCTGCTCGGCGTCGGGGTTCTGGCGCAGCGACAGGTTCATGATCAGAAACATCAGCACGGCCATGCCCACGCCCATGCCGGTGCCGGTGAGCGTGCGTAGCTCGTTGCGCGGCGTGTACAGGTGCGGCAAAAACAGATCGACCAGCATTGAGTTGAAGCCGTCGAACGCCATGACCACCACGAACACCACCAGCAGTATGCTGATCGGCAGTGGCGGCAGCTTGGCGGCGCGCCCGCGCCCCAGCGCCAGCAGATACAGCACCGTCACCAGAAAGCCGCTGTAGATGCCAGTGTTGCGCGCGCACAGCGGC
>CALLYN010001045.1 GCA_937858455.1 uncultured Kouleothrix sp. | reverse complement strand
CGGCAGCAGCTGGGGCGCGCCACTGCGCACAACGGCGTCGATCGGCGGGATTTGCTCCCAGCGCCATGCGCCGCGCGCGTTCAGCGCCGCGTCGATCGTGGCGTCCTGCGCGTCGGCAAAGGCGGCGGCAACACGCCGCAGCGCGCCGTCGTCGTCGGCCAGCAATACAAAGCAGGCGTCGGCCAGCGCCGGCACCAGCAGGCTGGCGAGCTGGCCCAGCGTGTCGTCGATCGCCAGCGACGACGTCAGCAGCCGCCCGGTAGCAGCCAGCAGCTCAAGCTCGTGCTCGCGGCGCTTCTGGGCAGTGATATCGCGCCACGACGCGGCGAAGCCGTCGTCTATACGTACGGCGCGGATGTCGAAGGCACGCTCGATCCAGCGGCCGTGGTAGCTATCGGCGTAGACCAGCGCCTCGCGCACCAGCGGCTCGCCGTGCTCGACGAGCCGGCAGTATGCTTCGAACAGCCCTGAGGTGCGGTGCGCGGGCAGCAATTCGCACAGGCCGCGGCCGATCTGCTCGTCGGCGGTCATGCGATTCGCGGCGCAGGCCGCCTCGTTCACATACTCGACGCGAAAGTCGGTGATCTGCCCGGCGGCATCGCGAACGGCGCTATAGATCCCAAAGGCGTCAAGGGTCGTTTCAACCACGCTTCGAAAACGGTCGGTACCAGTAGACTGTGGCGTGCTCATCGTCAACCCTTCACGCAAGGCAGCCGACGCAATGCTGCCATGTGCCAACCGCTTGCCAACAACTGGACACGCGCTTTCAGAAAGAGGGGGATCTAGCAAGTAGATAGCAAAAAACGTGCCATGGGCAAGCAGTATGCCAATAGTAATGCATTGCTAACGTTCGCGCAGAGCGCCCGCGCCCGGCGATCGTTCTATCTAGTAGCAGCGCCACGTCTACGCGCCGCCGCCGGCATTCGGCCAGTGCCGGCACGACCTCCTCTTTCACGGCTGCCCAACCGGGCGGCCGTTGCCGACTCGCCGGGTGTATTCGTGGTACTGTTGCGGGAAAGCGGGCATGGTTCAATGTCCGTCTCTTGTGCTCAGGAGGTGGCGCGTAGCGCCACCTCCTGAGCACAGAAGAGGCAGTACCGCTACAGGCGAATAAACGGCAGCAGCTTGTATGTAACCGCCCGCGAATACTCGCGGTAGCCCGCGAGCCTTTCCTGCAGAAAGCGGTCTTCAAGGTTGGCGCGCACGACCAGCAAAGCCACCGAGGCCGCTACCGGAATAAACGACCAGTACGAGCCGAGCACGAGCGGGAAGCCAATCAGCGAGAGGATCATTCCGGCATACCCAGGGTGGCGCACGATCGTATACGGGCCGGTGCTGCACACAACGTGCGCTCGCTCGCTCTCGATGTGCACTGTGCTGGAAAAGAATGCATTTTCGCGGCGGGCCAGCGCGAAGATCAGCTGGCCGGCGATCATGATCGCCGCCCCGGCGATCGTCAGGCCCAGCGGCATTGGCCGCGACCAGCCGAAGCGGCCAGAGTCCAGGCCCGCGACAACGAATGTGATGATTGTCAGCAGAAACGACAGCCCAAGGATCCTGCGATCCCATGCCTCGCCGGCTTTGGCGTTTCTGGCGCGCTGGGCCGCTATGTTGCTGCCGCTCGGCGCGAGCAGGTGCGTCAGCGTTGTGCCAAGCACTGCCAGCAGCAGATACAGCAGGGCTTGCCAGTACAGCAGCTTTCCGCCTGCCAAAAAAATAATACCGGCGATGATGACGACGCCAATGTAGCTGGAAAGAATCGCCAGTGGCTTATTCATCGGATCCCCCATGCCGCACTTAGGCGAGCGCGTGTTGCGAGTATGCAATGGCTGTGGCGCAGCGGGCATGCCAGGGCTAGCGCCCGCGCTCAGGCAGCGTCGAAATCATAGATCGCGACGCCGCTGATGTCGAATCTGCGCTTTTATTTCCAATTGGCATAGCTCAAACGGGCTTTATGGTTTAGCCCTCGGCTCCGCTATTTCCGATGAAGTCTATTGTCCCGCCAGCTGTACCTCGACGAGCGGACTCGATTGGATAAATGCGTCAAGCTGATCCTGCATGTTCCACTTCGCGACGACTTTGGACAGCACGTGCCTCCGCGTCGCCTCGTCGGTGATTGGGGTGGTTGTGGCAGGAACATCCGCCTGCGTGCTCTGCTTCAGGTGAAATGTGAACTGGGGATGCGCCAAAAGGTTGGCATACCAGTCGCGCTTGCCTGGCAGCCCAGTGATATACAGTTTGCCGTCGAAGTTGTGGAAGGCGATCTCGATCCTATGCGGCTTCCCGCTTTTACTGCCGATCGTTGTGATGTCAATCAGGCTGTCCGCCGTGAGGGCTTGCGCTAGAGTGTCCATTGGCGCCATACTCCTTCGCTCACAAATCCTACGAACACATTAATAACCGGCAGGTCGGTATCGCGCAGGGTCAGAGCTTCGGTTCCACCGCTGCTCTCATAGCGCTCAACTTGTTCTGCCACCCAGGCGCGAGGGCTTGGCTTGTATTCGCTCACTGGTGTCTCTTTCTAGCGTTGCGCTTTTTGACGAGCCGCGCGAAACCCGGCCCGGTGCCGCTAGTCACTATAACACACCTTGAAGCCAGGGTTTGTGCTTTTACTCATCTGCCAGCCTCTGATACCAACTCCGACAGAATATAGACTGCCAACGGGATATACACGGCTGATCCTGCGAGTGCCAGGCCGGCGAACGTATCGGCAAGGCGCAGGCGCTGCATTGTATTGTTGAGCGGAATAATATAGGCCATCACCGCATCGTCTATTTAATCTACGGCTAATCGTGCACTGATATCATGCGCCAGGCTGTGCGGATAGCTGCCACCTACCCGTATGGTCGATTTCGTTCCCACCCCGCCGCCGGCCCACATGCCGTGTTCGGCGCAATCACACTGAAAGTGGTGCCATGATCAACTCATTTCAATCCAGCCGGGTTACCACAGCGCTTCGGAAAGTCCCAGAGATCACGATCTCGTTCTGGCTAATTAAGCTTTTGACGACCGCAATGGGCGAGGTATTCTCTGACTTTCTTGTTCGTCACCTGCCTGCAATGCTCGCCGTCGCGCTTGGAGGCATTGGCTTTGTTGTGGCGATAGGGTTGCAGTTTTCCGTACGACGGTATATTCCGTGGGTGTACTGGCTGCTGGTCGTGATGGTGGCGATCTTTGGCACCATGGCGGCCGATATCGTGCATAGCGCGCTGGGTGTTCCGTATCTGATCTCGACACTCGGCTTTATTCTGGCGCTTGCGCTAGTTTTTAGTGTCTGGTATCGCAGCGAGAAAACCCTATCGATCCATAGTATTACGACACCCCGACGAGAGCTCTTTTACTGGGCGGCGGTGATAGCGACGTTCGCGCTTGGCACAGCTGCGGGCGATCTGACCGCGCGCACTGTTCAGCTAGGGTACTTTACCTCTGGGGTGATGTTTACCGCTGTGATCGCGCTGATCTGGCTGGCCTACTGGCGCTTCGGCCTGAATGAGGTGCCGGCTTTCTGGAGTGCGTATATCCTGACGCGTCCGCTTGGCGCATCATTTGCCGACTGGATGGGGCACGATCAATCGGCCGGCGGGCTGGGCTTCGGAACCGGGCAGGTAAGCCTCGCTTTGACGATCGCAATTGTTATTGCTGTTGGCTATCTGAGCTTCATCGACGCAAAGAGGCAGGGTGTATTGCGGCCAACTCCTGAAGGCGAACGTGTCTAGCTCTGTGGCGGCGCGTAATCACAGACGCGCCGCCGCCACCAGTCTCAGAATCCTCCGCGAGGGGTGCGCTGAACATACGATGTGTGTCGGTGAGCGACAGCCGTTCGTGAATCGGCATCGCTCACCTGCGTTCGGGCGAGGCCAGTTGCTCGATTGCCGTCGCTTCACCTACCCGCTGGCCCAATCGCCGTCGCCTTGGCGTCTCCGATACGCGGTAGGATAGTCGCGTCAACCACCACCCACCCCGTATCGGAGACCTGACCATGCTACTCGATGTTCGCGCTCCGTTCAACTGGCTCCGCGCCGCCCTCCGGCCCCAGCCAGCCGTCTC
>CALLYN010001044.1 GCA_937858455.1 uncultured Kouleothrix sp. | reverse complement strand
GGGCAGGAGATCATCGCGCGGATGGAGAGCCGCGGGCGGCTGGCCAAGCGCCTGATGGGCCTGCGCCTGAGCGCGCCGGCCAGCGCGCCGGGCAAGCTCGACGTAGGCGGCAAAGAGGCCGGCGACCTCACCAGCGCCGCCGTTTCGCCGCGCTTCGGGCCGATCGCGCTGGCGTATGTGCGCAGCGCCCACGCCGATCCGGGCACGCGCGTCGGCATCGCCGGCGGCGATGTGTGGGGCGAGGTGGCCGAGCTGCCGTTTAAGTAAAGTGAGCGGCTGCCAGAAAGAGAGACGTTTGGAGGGACGAAGTCCCTCCAAACGTCTCTCTTTTGAGATCGCTTCCAGGGTATACGCGCGGTCAGCCAGAGCTGGGCGTCACACCCGCGCGAAATCCTCGGCCAGAATGTCGTCGAGCGCGGCCAGCAGCGCGTCGGCGTCGGGCTGGGCGAACACTAGCGGCGGGCGGATCTTGATCACATTGTGAAACGGGCCGTCGGTGCCGGCCAGGATGCCGCGCTCGCGCAGGCGGTTCACCACGTACGAGGCCACGTCGGCGGCAGGCTCGAGCGTGGCGCGGTCGCGCACCAGCTCGACGCCCAGAAATAGCCCCATGCCGCGGGCATCGCCAGCGACGGCGTGGTTGGCGGCCAGCGCTCGCAGGCCACCGAGCAGGTACTCGCCGACGTGCCGCGCATTCGCCTGCAGCTGTTCTTCTTCCAGCACATCCAGCACTGCCAGGCCGGCCGCGCAGGCCACCGGGTTGCCGCCAAACGTACTGAAGAACTCCATGCCGTTGTCGAACGAGGCGGCGATCGCGGGCGTGGTGACCACGGCGGCGAGCGGGAAGCCGTTGCCGATCGGCTTGCCCAGCACCACAATGTCGGGCACAACGCCCTGGGTCTCGAAGCCCCAGAAGTGCGTGCCGAGGCGGCCAAAGCCCACCTGCACCTCGTCGGCGATGCACACGCCGCCGGCCGCGCGCACGTGCCGGTACACCTCGGCGAGGTAGCCGGCAGGGAAGACAATCTGCCCGCCGACGCTCGGCAGCGTCTCGGCGATATAGCCGGCAAGGCCGCACCCCTCGGCCCGCAGCCGCGCGACGATCTCGGCCACGTGCGCGGCGTACTTGCGGCCGGCCGCGGCGTCGCCGCGCCGGTAGGCGCCGCGGTAGTCGTCGGGGATGGGTGCGACGTGCACCCAGGCCGGCTTGCCCATACCGCCAGGCCCGCCGAACTTGTAGGGGCTGATGTCGATCAGGCCGCTGGTGTGGCCGTGGTAGGCCGCGTCGAGCACGATCATGTCGCGCTGGCCGGTGTGGGCGCGCGCCAGCCGCAGCGCCAGCTCGTTGGCCTCGCTGGCCGAGTTGAGGAAAAAGCACACGCCGAGCGGCGCGGGCATGCGCGCGGCCAGGCGCTCGGCGTAGCGCACGATCTGGTCGTGCAGGTAGCGCGTGTTGGTGTTCAGCAGCGCCAGCTGGGCCTGGGCGGCGCGCACCACGCGCGGGTGGCTGTGGCCCACCAGCGGCACATTGTTGTACACGTCGAGAAACGCGCGGCCGGTGTCGTCGTACAGGTACTGCCGCCAGCCGCGCACAATCTTCAGCGGCTCGCGGTACGAGATGCTCAGGTTGCGGCCGAGCAGCGCGCGCCGGGCGGCCAGCGTGGCCTCTTTGGGCGGCTCGGGCGCGGGGAAGCGCTCGGCCGGGATGCCGAGCAGCAGGTTCGGGTCGGGCGAGAGGCTGCGCCACAGCGCGCGCTGGCTGGCGTAGGCCACGCCCGGGAAGTCGCGGCCCATGTCGAGCAGGTCGGCGATGATCTGGAAGTGCAGGTGCGGCGGCCAGTCGCCGTTGCCCGGCGGCGCGCCGATCGTGCCGATCTGCTGGCCCGGCGACACTGCCTGGCCCGGCGCGACCATGGCCAGCGAGTCGTGGCCGAGGTGGCCGTAGAGCGTGTAGAACGGCGTGCCGTCGCCGCTGGCGTGGCGCAGCACGATCACCGGCCCGTAGTCTTTGGGCGCGGCGTTATCGGCCACCAGCTCGACGCTGCCGGCGAGCGGGGCGTACACCGGCGCCCCGGCGTCGAGCCACAAGTCGATGCCCAGGTGCACGGTGCGGTGCTCGTCGAGCGCGCCCGCGCCCGAGGCGAAGGCCGGGCTGGTGTAGATCAGCCGCGGCTCGTCGTAGCGGCCGACGCCCAGCGCCGCGCCGGCAGCGCGCATGGCGCCCCACAGCTTCTCGCCAAGCGCGGGCGTTGCCGCAGCCGCCGGGTCGGCGCCGAGCAAAAGGCTGCCGGCGCTCAGGTCGAACACCACGCTGGGGGCAGTGCGAACGTCGACGGCCAGCACCGGCGCGGGGTTCTGGGCGCGCAGCCACTCGGCCAGCGCGGGGCTATGCGGCACCGGCGGCAGCCCGCAGGCGGCGCGCAGCGCGTAGTGCGCGAGGCGCGGGTGAATAGCGTCGAGCCGCTCGAGCAGCGCCCACGCCGGCGCCTCGCTGATCGTGACATACGGGTCGCCGGGCAGCAGCGCGGCCCGCTGAGCCGAGTTGACTACGCTGACCGCCAGGCGGGCGCACACCAGCGTGAACAGCGCGGCGATCTCGGGCTCGTGCAGCGGCAGCTCGGCATGGTAGCCCGCGGCCACCTCGGCGATCGCCGCCAGCGGGTCGGGCTGGCCCAGCGCGGCATAGGCCGCGCCGATCGCCAGCTCGCCGACCGTGGCGCTGTGCATGATGTCGCCGAAATCGATCAGGCTCAGCGCGCGCGGCGGCCACTCGCCGGGCGCGCTCACCAGCACATTGTAGTCGTTGGCGTCGCCGTGGATCACGCTTTGCCGCAGGCCGGGCAGCGCCGGCGCCAGCGCGTCGTAGCGCTCCAGCGCGCGCGGCTCCACCACCTGCGTGCTCGAAGGCAGGCTGCTCATCGCGCCGGCCTTCTCCTGCACCACCACGCGCGACTGCGGCCACACGGTGTGCAGGGTGTCGTTCTGGCGGTAGATGCGCTGCTGGCGGCCGTCCAGCGTCTCCAGGCGCTCGTAGGACTGGTCGCCGACGCAGAAGTGCGCCACGCGCGAGCTGGAAAGCGCGCCGCCGGCGCTGAACACCAGCGTGCCCTGGTAGTTGCGCTGGTTGGCGGCGGCATGGATGCGCGCCAGCCAGCCGCGCGCATCCGCCGGGTCGCCGTTGATCCCGTTCGCGCCGTTCGCGCCCTCGGCCAGCGCCAGGCCTGCCGGCATCAGCAGGGTGGCGAAGGTGAAGGCAGGCAGCCAGCGCCGGACTTGCTCGCGCATGACGGCCGTTCAGCGCGGA
>CALLYN010001043.1 GCA_937858455.1 uncultured Kouleothrix sp. | reverse complement strand
GGCGGCCTGCCGCTGGCCGCGATCAAGCTTGGCGCGCGCGGCTGCCTGCTGGCCGCGCCGGGCACGCACCAGCGCGTGCCCGCTTTCGATGTTGCCGCGCTCGACACCAACGGCTGCGGCGACGCATTTGTGGCCGGCTTTCTGCATGCGCACCTGCGCGGCGCGAGCCTGGATCGCTGCGCGACGCTGGCTAACGCGCTGGGCGCGCTCACCGCCACGCGCTACGGCGCGGCCGAAGCCCTGCCCGAGCGCGGCGCGCTGCTCGCATTCCTGCGCGGCTGTGGCGCCGATATCGTGGCCGAGCTGCTCGACCCGGCCGGCGCGTAGCCGCGATCGGTGGGCTTTCCGATGCTGTTCTGATACGAGTTTCAAGGAGCAAAGAGCATATGACTACGCCAACCCCCAGCTGGAAAGCGCGCCTCGACGCGCTCCAGGTCGGCGACCTCAAGCAGATCTTCCGCACCTCGAAGCCGGTGATCGGCATGGTGCACTGCTGGCCGCTGCCCGGCGCGCCCGGCTACACCGGCTATGGCATGCAAACGATCATCGAGAATGCGCTGCGCGACGCGCATGCCCTGGCCGAGGGCGGCTGCGATGGGCTGATCGTCGAGAATATGTGGGACATCCCATTTCGCGCCGGGCCGCACATCCAGCCCGAGAGCATCGCCGCGCAGGCGGTGGTGGCGGCGGCGGTGAAGCGCGAGCTAAGCCTGCCCATGGGTATCAACCTGGTGCACAATGGCGGCGTGTCGCTGCTGGGGATCGCCATCGCCAGCGGCGCCGAGTTTATCCGCGTGTGCATGTTCACTGGGGCGGGCGTGTGGGACGCCGGCGAGTGGGACGAAGGCTGCGCCGCAGACTTGATGCGCCGGCGCAAGGAGCTGCACGCCGAGCATATCAAGCTGTTCGCCGATGTCGACAAGAAGCACTCGGTGCGCTTCCCCGGCATCGACCTCGCGACGCATATCGAGTGGACGCGCTTTTTTGGCGCCGACGCGCTGATCGTGTCGGGCCGCATGACCGGCGACGCGCCGGACTTGGCCAAGGTGCGCGAGGCCAAGGCGCTGGCCGGCGACCGGCCGGTGCTGATCGGCAGCGGCGCCGACGAGCGCAATATCGGCGCGTTTATGGAGGTGATCGACGGCGTGATTGTCGGCTCGAGCATCAAGATCGACGGCCGCTGCGAGAACCCCGTCGACACCGCGCGCGTGCGCCGGCTAGTGGCGGCGGCGCGTGGCTAGTACGGGTAGGTACTAGTCGCCGGCCAGTACCAGGTGCATTCTTTCGTTTTATTCATCGGGCGGCGCAGGGCGTATGTGCCGGTTTAGCTTATTGTGATGCCATAGCGCCTTGCTTCCGCGTTTGAATCTGAACAGATTGTAAACTTGGGCTAGTACTTCATCACTCCAAGGGCATAGTACCACTGGCTACCGCAAGACCATACCGTTGGTGCATTGAGATTTGGTGGTGGGTGTGCTATGCTGCGTGCATCGAACGGGCCGCACCACACTACACCACACTGCCCTGGCCCGCCGAACGCTGTCGGACCCGCCGGTGACGACCGGGCATCACAGCACATCGCGGCACACAATCCAGCATCATTCCGGCACACATTTCAGCATCGCTCTCGCAACGTCGTAGTTTCACGCAAGCAGCATCGTAGCACCGTTCTCACACCCTGAACCGTCGTAGCCCACATTCCAGCTCATCGTAGCAATCTGGTCGTCGGCATCGCACTCACAACCAAGCCCCGGCGTGGCTCGCTGACTGACAGCCAACCACACTCCGTCTTCGCAAGGCCCTGGCATTTCGCCAGGGCCGCTGTCGTTGGTGGCGGTAATTTTTCTGGTATGATACGAACCCGGTGCCGTGGCCACAATGAAGAGGAAATCAATGGCTGAAACCACCACCTACCGGCTGCTTCTGGTTGGGTTTGGCTCGGCTGGGCAGGGCCTGGCCCAGATCCTGCGCGACCGCAGCGAATGGCTGGCGAGCCGCTATGGTGTCGACCTGCAGCTCGTGGGCGTATGCACGCGCAATCGCGGCACGCTGTTCGACGACAATGGGCTCGACCCGGCCGCGCTGCTTGAGGCGCTGGCCAGAACAGGCGATCTGCGCGGGCTGCCCGCGCTGCGCGAGTGGCGCCCCGAGGACGCGATTGAGCACGCCGGCGCCGACGTACTGATCGAGCTGAGCCCGACCGACCTGGTTTCTGGCGAGCCGGCCACCGGCTACATACGCCGGGCGCTGGCGAATGGCATGCACGCAATTACCGCGAACAAAGGCCCGATCGCACTGCATTTCGCCGAGCTGCGCATGCTGGCGGCCGAGGCCGGGCTATACCTTGGCTTCGAGGGCACGGTGATGTCGGGCACGCCTGGTCTGCGAACCGCCTGGAGCAGCCTGGCGGGGTGCGAGATACGCGAGCTGCGCGGCATTGTGAACGGCACGACCAACTATATTCTGACGCAGATGGAGCAGGGGCTGGCCTATGCCGATGCGCTGGCCGAAGCGCAGCGGCTGGGCTATGCCGAGGCCGACCCGACCGGCGATGTCGAGGGCTACGATGCTGCGGCCAAAGCGGTGATTCTGGCGAATGTGCTGATGGACGCGCAGATCGGGCTTGGCGATGTCGAGCGCATGGGCATTACCACGCTGACGCGTGACACGCTCGAGGCCGCCCGCGCCGCAGGCGAGCGCTGGAAGCTGATCGCGCGGGTGTGGCGCGACGGCGCCGATGTGCGCGCCAGCGTGCAGCCGACCCGGCTGCCGCTCGCACACCCGCTCGCCGGTGTGGGCGGGGCGACTAACGCGATCACATACAGCACCGACCTGCTCGGCGAGGTGACGTTGATCGGGCCGGGCGCCGGCGGCACCCCCACCGGCTTCGCCATTCTCTCCGATATTCTCGAAATGCACCTGCTGTGGGGCCGCTAGGGCGCGCAGTCGGTGGTTTGAACATTGCAGATCGTAGCTTGCGCGCGCGCTAGCGCCTGGCTGGGCGGCGTGCCGATGCCGTAGATCACATACTCGGGGCCGCCGGTGGTGAGCGCGCGCGGCCCCCGCGCCAGCACGCGCGCGCCTGGCCCGAGCGCGCCGGCCGCACGCTCGAGCGGGATGTCGGGTCGATCGCCGTAGGCCAGCAGCAGGGCGCTGGGGCCGGGCGGGTCGGAGAGCGCACGGCCATCGAAATAGCCAACCTGAATGTTCGAGGTCAGGTAGCGCAGCACGTCGTCGTCGCCAGGGTCGGAGGGGATGAACAGCCTGTAGCCGGCCAAAGCCGGGTCGCGCGCGAGGCGCTGAGCCAGCATGCCGATGTGGGTATCGGCGACATAGAACTGCTCGTAGACCTGCGACTGCGCCGGCCACACTACGAAATAGCGTACGCCATTCAGCAGCAGCACCGCCAGCGCCATGGCGGCTAGCGCTGCCTGGCGAAGGCGCAGCCGGGATAGGGTTGCGAGCAGCGCGTCGGCGCCCAGGCCGGCCAGCAGCAGGGTCGGCGCCAGCGATTCGACCGTGCGCATAGCGTGCGGCGCCTCGATGCTGAACAGGCCGGCCGCCAGCCCGAGTGCCAGCCAGAGGCACAGGGCGCGCGCGCGCCGATCGGCCAAGCTGGCGAGGGTCAGAGCCACACCCACCACAAATACCCCGCCGGTCAGCGGGTCGAGCATGGGCGCGTTCGGCAGGTTGTGCCGGCCGATATAGTCGCCGCGCTCGTTCCACATGCCTAGCAGCAGCCCAAGGTTTTCTTCCAAACGCGCCAGCGGCGCGCGCGTCTCGAGCGAATCGGGGTTGAAGATCGAGGTCTGGCCAATCCGGCGCCCAAAGGCGGCCTGATTGTCCCAGGCGTACTTGATCAACGGCGCGGCGAGCGCCAGCGCGAGCACAGCCGCAAGCGCCAGGTAGGGCAGCGCGCGGCGCCAGGCTTGCCAATCGCGGCCGAACCACAGCAGCGCCAGCGCGCCAAGCACCAGCGGGGTAAGGCGCGATGTGTGGTAGGCGTACACCGCGACGCCCACAGCCAGGCCCAGGCCGAGCGCCAGCACCAGCCGCGCGCCGGCGCGCTCGGCTCGCGCCAGGCGCCATAGGCAGCCGAGCGCCACCAGCGTCAGCAGCGGCCCAAACACGGTTGGGAAGGCGAAGCGGCTTAGGGTTGTGTGCCAGACCGACAGCGCCAGCAGGCCGGCGGCCAGCAGCGCGGCGCGCGTGCCGAACAGCGGCCGGGCGGCGAAGTAGAGCGCCAGCGGCGTCAGCGCGCCGCACAGCGCCGGGATCAGCCGTACTGCCCAGGGCGTCGGGCCGAACAGGCCGATCGGCAGCGCCGCGAGGTAGAACATAAGCGCCGGCAGGTCGGCAATCGTCGGCACATACACCGGGCGGTAGGATGCGTCGTTCAGAATGCGCAGCGCCAGCAAGCCGTGGCGGGCTTCGTCGCGCCACATGCCCGGCGGCAGCGTGTCGAGGCCGGCGAGCCGTCGATCCTCTTCGGGCTCCAGTCGTTCGGTGAGGGCCTGGACCTTCCTGGCAGTTTGTGCGGAGAGCTTTTCATAAGCAAGTTGCCATTCGCACCACCCACCAACCCCGTCGACGAGGCCCGGGCGGAATTTGTGGAAGCAAATGGGGGCAGTGCCTTCGATGAGTTGGTGGTGCCGGCCACTGGGTTGCGACTGCTCCAATGGGTCGGCCGCGGTGTGCGCACCGAGACGGACTGGGCTCGCATTACCTGTTTCGACAGCAGGCTCACTCAGCGTGATTTCGGATGCCGGCTTCTGCTTGGCCTGCCGCCTTTTCCCGTGCGCGAAGTGGCCGTCGGGCAGATCTCCAGTCCCGCGCTGATCTGAAAACCGCTTCTCCCCAAAAAAATGCTATTCTTGGACTTCGTTCGGTGCTTGCACCTTACGCAGTCCTTGTGACTGCAGTCAACACAGCGGCTTTGCCCGCTTCTCAACATTCCTCCGGCATGTCTTGCCGGCACCCTGGTTCGCAGCACTTTGTCCTCACTGACGTGGACTCTCCTTGCCGTGCTGCGCACCTTGCGTCATGGAACGACCTTGCGAGCTGGTGCGCGTCGTCCTGTATGTGCTCTTACCTGAGTCCATAC
>CALLYN010001042.1 GCA_937858455.1 uncultured Kouleothrix sp. | reverse complement strand
GGATCGCCCGCTGGGTCTCCTGCGGCCGGTCGGTGCCGAAGTTCTGCCAGAGGCCCAGGGAGATGACCGGCAGCTGCAGGCCGCTGCGCCCGCAGAAGCGGTACTCCATGGTGCCTGCGTCATAGCGCGCGGGGTTCGGGACGTAGTCGCTCATGACGCCCATCCTCGCGTACGTCGGGGACTGCCTCGGGTGCCGCTGGTGCCCACGGCTGGTCGAGCGCACCGCCACTTGGGTCGGGCTGGAGTCTGGGGCGGCTTATGGACTCTGAGCGTGCTCTCGGCATCGCGCTAGGTGCCATGAGCCTCCTGCGAGTCCACAAGCCAGCCGGTCCCGAGTGCCCGACGGCGCCGGACGGGGCGTCCGAGGCGGCTTATGCACTCTGAGCGTGCTCTTGGCATCGCGCTAGGTGCCATAAGCCTTCAGCGAGTCCACAAGCCACCTGGTCCGGGTGCTCGGAGGCCCCGGACCGCAGCCGGGATCGCTCAGGCAGCTTCGACGAGGTAGACGGTGTAGGTGCGCTCGAAGATCGCGCCCGGTCCCTCGTTGCCGGCGCCGCAGATCGTCCCGCTCACGGTGACAGCGGTCATCGAGATCGCCTGGTAGTTGTAGGCCCGCAGGCTGTTCTTCGACTGCTGGTTGTCCCGGACGCTCGTCTCGCTGATGCCAGGGTGGTACGGGTCGCCCTTGGTCGTGTCGACCACCCAGCCGGCAGCGACGTTGTATGTCGTGTCGACGCTGAGGCACTGGCCGCCGGAGAACAGGCCTCCGTTGCGGGCGTGCTGGCTGACGAGGAAGGACACCGTGCTCGTCCTGGGCACCTTGGGCACGGGGACGAGGATGGGCAGCGCCGCCGCGCCACCGGAGTAGGCGCTGACCGGGTCGGCATTCCAGCGCAGGACCAGCCGAGGTCCCCGGCTGCGGTCCAGCCCGCCGAAGTCGACCGCTTGGACGTCGACCGACATCTGGTAGTTGGTCGCCACCGAGACGTGCCCCACCCCGGCCATCGCGACGACGTCGCCGTCATACTCGACGTTCGCGGTGAACGCGCTGACCTTTGAGTAGTCCTGGAAGTCGTAGCCGTAGAAGGTGGCGATCGAGGTCTTCCCGGCCTCGACGGCCACCGCCGGGTCGGTCAGGCAGACGACCGGGCGCAGCGCCGGGGCGGGCTTGAGCTCGTTGACCTGGTGGAGCAGGGTCTGCAGGGCGTCGGCGACCCGGTGGCCAAAGAAGTCCATCCCGCACATCGAGGCCCCGGTCGCCTGGCCCAGGGCATGGGTGTAGACGGCCTGGACCTTGTCGGCCAGCGCCGAGCCCTCCTTGCCCAGCTGGCTGACCAGGGTCGACACGGTCGCCTGCCAGTTGCCGGGCGCGGCCTGGACGGCGGCGATGCCCTGTTCGAGGACCTCGACGCCCTTGTCGACGGTGGGGCAGCCGACCAGCGGGAGGATGAGAAGCACGGTCGCGACCAGTCGGGCCACCCGACCCCTCCGTGATCGATCCGAGTATGGTCGGAAACCGCTGCCGCAGAACATGATTGCCTCCAGCGCCCAGTGCTGCTGAGATCAATCCTCGTCCGCTTTGTGTCGTCTGAAGGTGTTCCGTCCGTCACCCGCCGGGGTGCGGGGCGGCCTCGGTCGTGGCGGCGGCCTCGAGGGTGATCCAGGCCTGGAGCTGGGCCGAGAACTCGACGGGTGCGCCCACGTGGGCTGTGGCGGGTTCGCCCGGCTCGGGGGAGAAGACCGTCGCCAGTTCCCCTACCCCGGTATGCCGATCTCGGTCCGACACCGGGCGTTCGGCGCGGCCGGCCCAAAGCGCCTCGGCGGTGTCGACGACCAGTCGCCGAGCGGTGCTCCGAGCCGAGGGGGACAGGCGTGGGTCGAGGGCCGCGCCGGCGAGATACCGCGCGGCGATCCCGGTGAACAGGGCGCCGTCACCCCCGCCGTGGCCGCGCAGGACGAACCGTGGCTCTTCCCCGCTCCCGCCCGCGTCCGCTCCCGCGTCCGACGCGGCGAACAAACCTTCCTCATCCTTGATCCCGCAAATCTTGATCCGCGTTCGAGGCACGTTGTGCTCCTGAGGTCTGTCGTTCACATTTCGAGAACCATCTTCACCCGAGCGCGTCGAGTTCGGCTTTCGCCATCGCCTTGGTCTGCTCGTCCCACAGTCCCGATACGGCTTCCGTCAGCAGGGCCTTCGCACGCACCGGGTCGTTCAAGTGCCGCGCGTTCAGCCGCCCGAGCAGCAACCGGATTGCCGGCGCTTCCGAATCCTTCGGGTAACACTCGAGAAACCGCTCATACGCGTACGCCGCAGACGGATAATCACCCGCCGCGTACAGGTGATTCGCAAGGTTGTACTGCCGCTCACGGCTCAAGCACGCGGCCTTGGGCAAGTGCCCGTAGGTATCCGCAAGCTTCTTGTACGCCGCCACCGCGCCGGGCGCCTGAAGCAGTGGCTGAACTACCTGCGCCACGCCTACGCCGAGGCGCAGCAGGCGTTTGATGCGCTGCGGCTGGTGAGCGAGCCCGAGGCCATCAGCGCCTGGTTACTATTGAATCAGGAGCTGGTTGCGCATGTAGATCAAGCGCTGGAGCCGGAAAATATCATGTGAATAAAGTGCTGCACGAACGGGAGCATGGCCGTGGATTCCCCACCAAGCCGAACAAAACGGGATATTTGCCAATTTTTGCCATGCGCTTTAACATCGCCAAATGAGCACGATGAACATTTCCCTGCCCGACATGCTCAAGACCTTTGTCGACGAGCAAGTCAGCCAGCGCGGCTACGGCACCAGCAGCGAATACGTCCGCGCGCTGATTCGCAAGGAGCAGGAACGCCAACAGTTGCGCGGCCTGCTGCTGGCGGGCGCGGCGTCCGAGCCGACCGAGGCGGTGGATGGGGCGTACTTCGACGCGCTGCGCGCGCGAGCCGGGCAGACGCGGGGATGAAGGCGCTGCCCATCATCCCCAGAGCCTTGGCCTTGCGGGATGTGGAGAGCGCGATCGACCATTACCGTGATGAGGCGGGTAGCGCGGTTGCGGTCGGCTTTGTCGAGGCGCTGCAACGGGCTTACGGTCACATCGCGCGCGCGCCCGTCACGGGTTCGTTGCGCTACGCGCATGAGCTGAATTTGGCAGGCCTGCGCTTCTGGCCGCTGCGGCGCTACCCCTATCTGGTGTTTTATTTTTTGCACCCGGGCCACGTGGATGTTTGGCGCGTGCTGCACGGCGCCCGGGATCTGCCGGCATGGCTGGCAATGGGCGTAGCGGGCGGCGCAGAGGATGACCCCGACGCACCCGCATGATGTCGTCCAAGTCCGTGACCTGCGGTTTCGCCCAGTCCGGAAAAGTTGAGCCCAATCGGCTTCTGGCTGCCACGCAACAAGCGCAGAAGGCTATTTTTTTTGTAGCGACAATACGCTTCGTGACGTCGGGCTGTCAACGCTGGGGAAAATTTTTATCTGACCCCATTTTCCCTCAATTTTCCCCGCGTTTGAACGGCTCTGGGCTTGGACGGCGTGAGGAAGTATTTCAGCAGCCTATTGGGGCCATCGCCTCTCTCGTACCGGGCGACCGTATTGATCCATATGAATGCCTGGTCCATAGGCGTTTGGCTTAATTTTTAGATGTTCCCCCGGAACCCCCCTGCCTTGCGGCGTCAAGGTGATTGCTTGTCCATACTCATTCATGTGAATACTAGGACCGTACGCATCGGGCACAATCACCTTTTTTCCAGACGCACTACTGGACCTCGGTAGCCGTGAGATAGTATTGACATGAATCTCCTGATCAAGAATACCACCAGGTAAACTTCCGCATGTAGAAATAACATCTGAAACCGTAAACCCTGATCGCCGAAGCCGTTCGATAGTTTCAGCGTCGCACGCTCCGGTTGGATGTACGTCGCCCTCATTGAACAATGCTGTACAGGCAGCGTATAGTCCCGCGTTAGATGCTCGTGCGCGCCCAGGATTTTTGTCGCTGGACGTTTCAAACACAACGCTTGAGTTGCTTGCATAAAATTTTCTGAAACCTATATAGGCACCAGATAAATTTTTCGCATTCACTTCGCCGCAGAGTATCCTTCCACCCTGGAAAGGTTTGATACGCACATCCTGATATTGAACATCTTTTGGATTAGCCAATGACGAGGTTACAACGTCAAGTATCTTTGCGACTAGATCTGTGGGTGCTACACCGGATTTAATAAATCCATCCAACTCGCTTGCACGATATTTCGCGACCCTAAGGAAACGCTGATTTATTCGGGCCAACCCCGATGGTCGATTGCTGCGTTTGCTACT
>CALLYN010001041.1 GCA_937858455.1 uncultured Kouleothrix sp. | reverse complement strand
CGCGCTAGCCGCCGGCCTGAGCCACCCGGCCTGGTACGCGGGCGCGGCGCTGGTGCACGGCGACGCCGGGGCCCACAACTTGCTCTGGCATCCCCATAGCGCGACGCTGCTCGACTGGGAGTGGGCCGGGTGGGGCAGCCCGCTGATCGACCTGGCATGGGTTGGATGGACGCTGCGCTGGCGCGCGGCCGGCGAGCTGTGGCCGCACTTCGCCGAGCGCTACCGCGCCGGCAACCCCACCGCCCCGCACGTCAGCCCGGCCGACGCGCGGGCGCTGGCGATCGGCCAGATTGGCTGCATCCTGGCGCGCGTCGCCGATCAGCCCGCAGCCTTCGCCGAGTGGCTGCGCCGCGCCGAGTGGACGCTCGACGGCGGCGCGTTTGTTTGAGCGCCCCCGGCCCGATGTATAATGCGTTTCCTTGCACTGCTGACGAGGAAGAAACTATGCCTTCGCCCGCGACGCCGGAGGATGTTGGCGCCACTCGCTCCGCACCGCGCATACACCTGCGCGATGTTCTCATGCCAAATCCGCTGCCAGGGCTGGCCTTGCCGGGCCTGCCAGCAAGCTTCTGGCAGGCCCGCGAGCAGCTGCTCACGCTGCTGCTGCGCGCCGAGGCGCTGTTCGGCCTGCTGACATTTCTGCTCACCGCAGCCACACTCTACAACGCCCGCCTGTATAGCCTGATCGTGCTGCAGTCCTTCATCCTCGCGCTGATCGGCTGCCTGGCGCTGTGGCGCGGGCTCGACTACCGCGTGCGCGCCGGGGTGGTGCTGGCCGGTATCTACCTGCTGGGCCTGAACGAGCTGCTGAACTTCGGCTACAGCGAAGACGCGCACGCCTTTCTGTTCGCCTTCGCGCTCTCGGGGCTGCTGTTCTTCGATTGGAAGATCGGCGCGGTTGCGCTGGCGCTGACCATCCTGTCGCTGGTCGCCGTCGGCGAGCTGTTCGTGCTCGGCCTGTTCAGCCCGATCAGCGGCGCGCTGCGCCCGCTCTCGCACTCGTCGGTGCTCACCACCTGCCTGGTGTTTATACTCACCGTCGGCTCGATGCAGGTTGGCGTCGCCGTGCTGCTTCGCCACCTCCAAGCAGCCTGGCAGCTCGAAGCTGCCGCGCGCGCCGATCTTGAGCGGCGCGTGGCCGAGCGCACCGCCGCGCTGGCGCAGGCTCACGCGCAGGCGCTGGCGGCCAGCCGCTACGAGGCCGAGCAGAAAGAGTTCCTCACGCTGCTGCACCAGACGACCCTCGAGCTGCTCGACCGGCGCACGCTCGCCGACCTGCTGCAGGCGGTTGTCGACCGCGCCGCGATTGTGCTCGACGCGCCGTATGGCGAGCTGCTGCTCAGAGAGGGCGACGAGCTTGCGGTTCAGGCGTTCACTGCAAACCAGGCGTTTCTCGCCGGCGATCGCGTCTCGCGCAGCCAGGCGCGGCTCTCGTGGCAGGCCTACGATACGCACCAGCCCGCCGTGCTCGAGGATTACTCAGCCTGGGCCAGCCACCGCTCGATCTACGACGCGATCGGCCTGCGCGCGGTAGCCGATTTCCCGATCCTAATCGGCAGCGAGTGCCTGGGCGTACTGGCCATGGGCCGCACCCGCCCCGGCCAGCACTTCACGGCCGACGACGTGCGCAAGGGCATGGCTTTCTCGCACCTGGCCGCGCTGGTGCTCGACAACGCCAACCTCTACGCCACCGCGCTTCACGAGATCGCCGAGCGCAAGCAGGCCGAGCTGGCACTGCAAAACCACAACGCCGAGCTCGACGCATTTGCCTACATGGTTGCCCACGACCTGAAAACCCCGCTCACTGGCCTGATCGGCTACAACGAGATCTTGCAGACCGACTACGCCACGCTGAGCGGCGCGGAGGTGCAGGGCTTCCTGGCCGATATCGCGCGCCTGAGCGACAAGATGGCGGCGATTATCAACGATTTTATGCTGCTGGCGAATGTGCGCGCGCGCCGCGATATTCCGCTCGGCCCGGTGCCGATGACGGCGATCGTCGCGGCCGTGCTCGAGCACCAGGCTCCGCTGATCGCCGCCACCGGGGCCACGGTCGCGCTGCCCGACGCCTGGCCCGAGACGATCGGCTACGCGCCGTGGGTTGAGCAGATCTGGGATAACTACCTCAGCAATGCGCTGAAGTATGGCGGCAGCGCGCCACGGGTTACGCTGGGCGCCGACCGCGCCGCCGGTGGGATGGTGCGCTTCTGGGTGCGCGACAGCGGCCCGGGCATCGCGCCCGACGACTTGAAGAAGCTGTTTGTGCCGTTCAGCCGGCTGTACGCCTCGCCATCCGAGGGCCACGGGCTGGGCCTGGCGATCGTGCAGCGCGTGGTCGACAAGCTCGGCGGCACTGCCGGCGTCGAGAGCGCGCCGGGCCACGGCAGCCTGTTCTACTTTACGCTGCCGGCCGCCGGGCCATAGCCGCCGGGCTTCCAAGCCCTAGTGCAGCTGCTGGTACAGCGCGGCGGTGGCCGGCTCGGGCGCGGCGCCGAGGCTACGCAGCGCGCCTTTCAGGTGCTCAAACGTCGCGTTCACCAGCGAGCGGTTGCCGAAGCGCGCGGCCAGCCGCATCAGCTGCGCCGCCGTCTGCTCGCGGCAGCCGTCGACCTGGAGCACCTGCTGGTAGTAGTGGATCGCCAGCTGCGGCGCGTCGCGCTCGACGGCGCGCGCCAGCTGCTCAAGCGCGTCGAGGTAGCGCTCCTGCAGGTGCGCCCGGCGCGGCTCGACCCACAGCGCGGCGCTGAGCGGCGCGCCAGGCAGAAATTCGCCGCGATACAGCGTGATTGCACGCTGCACGGCCTCGCGCTCGATCGGCGGCGCGAGCGCCTGCTCGAAGCGGCGCACGTCGTAGTCGATCGCCTCCCACGGGCTGCGGATGGCGCAGTGCCCGTCGCGCGCCGCCACCGCCAGCCCCGTCTGCACCCGCAGGCGACGCAGCGCCTGGTGCAGCGCCGGCATCGACAGCTCGCCCTCGCCCCACACCGCCTCCCACAGCCGCTCGACCGCCAGCCCGCCGGGGCCGGCGTCGAGCAGCCGCACCAGCAGCGCGCGGTGCAGCGACGAAAGCTCGCACTCCTGGCCGTCGACCATGCACACAAACGATCCGAGCGCGCCGACGCGCCAGCGCGTAGGGCTGGGCTGGCGCAGCAGCCCCAGCAGCCGGCCCAGGCCGCGCTGGCGTCGCCGGCGGTTGTAGGTGTGCTCGATCCAGTGAACGATCGCGTAGTGCAGGTCCTCGCGGGTGCGCCAGGCCTGGGAGTTCAGGACGTTGCGCTGGAGCAGTGCCCAGAAGCTCTCCATCGCCGCGTTGTCTCCGGCGGACGCGACGCGGCCCATCGAGCCCTTCAGCCCCGCGGCCTTCAGGACGGCCTGGAAGCTCCTGGCGCGGAACTGCGATCCTCGGTCGGCGTGGACGATGACGACGCCGTCCGGCTGGCGTCTGGCGATCGCTGCGCGCAGCGCTCCGACGGCCAGGTCGGCGGTCATCCGGCCGGAGATGGCGTAGCCGACGATCCGGTTGGAGAACAGGTCCTTGATCGCGCAGCAGTAGACCTTGCCCTCGCCGGTGGGGTGCTCGGTGATGTCGGTAACCCATTTGCGGTTCGGCTCATCGGACGTGAAGTCCCTGCGGATGTGATCGTCGTGGACCGCGGGGCCCGGCCTCTTGCCGCGGCGGCCCTTGCGCACCGTCGTGGACCACAGACGCTGCTGCGAACACAGACGCCAAACTCGGCGCTCCCCGACGTCGATGCCGGCACGCTCGAGCTCGTCCGCCAGGAACCGGTAGCCGAACGCCGGATCATCAGCATGCGCGTCGATCAGCGCGTTGATCGCGTACGCATCCTCCAGGTCCCGCTGCGGAACCGGGTCCTTGCACCAGGCGTAGTACGCCTGGGTCGAGAAGCCGAGCACCCCGCAGGCCAACCGCACCGAGAAGCCCTCGGCGGCCAGGTCACGGACCAGCGGGTACGTCATTTTGGGAGCGTCGACGCCGCGAAGTAGGCCGCGGCACGCCGCAGGATCTCGTTCTCCATCTCCAGCCGCCGCTTGTCACGGCGCAGCTGGACGATCTCGGCCTGCTCCGACGAGGTCTGGCCGTCCTTGATCCCGTCGTCGACGTCGGCCTGCTTCATCCAGCGCCGCACGGACTCCTCCGCCACCCCGAAATCGACAGCGACCTCCACGACGCTCAGATCGCCGCGACGGGCGACCGTGACCACGTCCCTCTTGAACTCCGGTGGGTACCTCTTCGGCATGACGGACATCCTCCCGCGAGACCACGTCCCGCAATAGAAGGTGTCAACTCAACCGACAGCAATCCCAGGCGAGGAACCCCGTGGCGACGTCACATCTGGCATCAAGCAACGAGGTGAATACGGCCCGCGGGCGTGCTTGCAGGTGCAGGACTGGGCTCAAGACTCAGTCAGCAGCCAAGCCAGCGACTGCTGCCGGATCTCCAACATGGCCAGGACAACAATGCCGACGCTGATGAGTAGCCAGCGCAGGCGTGCGGATGGGCACCAGGAAACGTTGATCCAACGGTGGGTGAGCGCGCCGACCACTGAACGGACGACGAGGGCCGCAGCGCCCAAGACGGTCAGCAATCCCATCGGGTTGTAGGTCCACGCCAGACCCCATTGACCCAGAATGGTCAACCGTGCGGCGCGCGTTCCGCCGCAGAGCGGGTCCATGATCCCCATGCGGTGAAGCGGCCCATGAAGGTCAATGCTGGGCAGTCCAGTCACGGCGAGGACTACGGCGACAACGACCACGCCGAGCGCGGTAACAGTGGCCAGGCGATGCCCGTCTG
>CALLYN010001040.1 GCA_937858455.1 uncultured Kouleothrix sp. | reverse complement strand
ATACTTGGAGGGACGAAGTCCCTCCAAACCACCCTTTTCAAACAACTTCTCAGATCAGGCCGGGCTGCCGCTCGACTGGCGCGCGGCCGAGCGCTGCCAGTAGGGCAGCGTGAAGCCTATGCCGGCGATGACGAACAGCACCAGCCACAGCGCCAGCAGCAGCGGCCGCAGCTGGTACAGGCCGCTCAGCAGCAGCGCGCCGAGCGTGAACAGCATCAGAAAGCCCGGCACCGCCAGCAATGTCCAGTCGATCGGGCTGTCGTGGCGCAGGGCCGCCGCGCCGCGCAGCAGCACCAGCACCGCCGCAGCGATCATGATCGAAAACACGATCCACTGCTGGCCGAACAGCAAGTTGACCAGCAGGGTGTAGATCTCGACCACGACGAATAGCACCAGCTGGGTGGCCACCACCGCGGCCAGCGCCGCGGCCAGCTTGCCTGCCAGGCCCGGCCAGCGCGGCTGAATCCAGCGGCGGCAGGCGCGCAGCACGAACGAGAACACAGCGGTGCCGAGGAACCAGCCGGCGAAGTTGTTCAGGTTCACACCCAGCGTAGCCTCTTGCGGCGGCCGCACCTGCCAGATCCAGAAGCCCAGGCCGTGCAGATTCAGCTGCGGCAGGTCGGCCGTGAGGCACTTCGTGCCAATGCTCACCACCGGATCGAGCGCGAAGTCGATCGTCATGGCCAGCAGGCCGTCGAGCAGCGGGCGCAGCCGCCACGAAAGGTTGAGCTGGTCGGTGGTGCTCATGGCGGCGTAGATCAGCACGCCCTCGAGCAGCGGCACCACCAGCGGCACGCAGCCGTTCGGCGCGACGCACTTCACCGCCACGCCCCAGCCGCCGGGGTTGCTGCACAGCATGATCAGGAAGCGGTTGTAGTAGTATTCGTGCAGCCGGGTGATCGCCACATTTTCGGTGACGAAGCCGTGGATGCAGCCGGCCACGATGCCGAGCACCAGGTGCAGGCCGCGCCGCCAGGCGTGGATCAGGCAGAGCACCGCCAGCACGTACAGGCCGATCTCAAAGATCACGAAGCTCGGTGAGGGCATGGGCACGGCTCCTGTTAACATTAGGATCTACGCAATTGCCTTGTTCGGCTCCCGCAATCGGGCGCTTTTGCCAACGGCAGCTGTGTGCGATTTTTCCGCGCGGAGCGCGGAAAAATCGCACACCTCTAGAGAATCAGGTACCGCTCTGCCGAAGGCTGAGCCCGCCAACGGCGGAAGTCGTAAACACTTATTGCTCGGGCCTGGGGCTTGGTCGTCGAAGCTTCTCCAGGCCACCTTTCTGAGACAGCTGCCGGTGGCGCGCGGCATTTATGCGAGCAGCGCGCGCACCTCGGCGAGCGCGTGGGCGCCGCCTGTCTGCTCGAACAGCTCGCGGGCGCGGTGCAGCTGCGCGCGCTGCTCGGGCAGATCGGCCGGCAGGTGGCGGCCGATCTCGAAGTGCGCCAGGCCCTGGTGGTAGCGCATCTGCATGCGGCGGGCTAGGTCGGCGCTGGTGTGCCAGGCCGCGTGCGCGCGCTCCGGCCGGCCGTTCAGCCAGTGAAATTGGCCCTGGTGCATCCAGGCGCGCGGCAGCGCGATCGGGTAGATCCGCGCGAAGCGCCACAGCGCCCGGCATGCCTGGCGCGCCGCCGCGCGCAGCGACGCGGCATCGTCTGTCGCGGCCGACCGCGCTTTCTCCCACAGCATCAGGTAGACTTCGGCCACACTCATGTAGCTTTCAAACACCGCGTAGCTGGTGCGCCCCGAGGCCGGCAGCAGCCTCGCCGTCACGTCGGCCAGCTGGCGCGCTTCGGCGTGGTTGCCGCGCCACAGCTGCGCCGTGGCCATCACGCCATAGGCCGTGATGCGGTTCAGCTCATCGGCCACGCCGGTCGCGTCGATCCGCGCCAGGCACTGCGTGGCCATCTCGAACGCCTGGTCGATCTGCCCGAGCAGCAGCTTGCTCGACGCCAGCTGGCTCAGGCCCCAGACCTCGTGCAGCTGGTGGCTGTTGCGCCGGGCCGTATCGTACAGCTCGCCGGCCAGCTGATCGCTCGCGACAAGGTTGCCGGTGAAGCCGGTGCTGCCGCGCATGATCGCCACCGCCTCGCCCCACAGCGCCTGGTCGCCAAGGCGCTCGGCGATGGCGATTGCCTGGCGGCAATCGCGGATCACGCTCTCCCACTGGCCCACCCCGCCGCGGTACAGGCTCACGCGCGTGAACACAAACGCCGAGGTGGTCAGCCGGTCGAGCTGGTGGGCTGTGGCTTCGGCCAGGCGCGCGTAGGTTTCGGCAGTGTTGTGCAGCGGGATGAGGCCGGCCACCACGGCCATGCCCGAATACGCCTCGGCCAGCTCGGGCGAAGGGCCGGCGCGCTCGGCCAGGTTCACCGCCTGCAGCAGCGTATACAGCACCAGACCAATCTCGTTCAGCACATAATACAGCGAAGACAGCGTCAGGTAAACATGCGAGGCTTCGAGCTCGACCGCGCGCGTCGCGGCGTCGGGGTGGCCCACGCCGCCCAGGCGAACGCGCCGCCCGGCCTGGCGCAGCATGGCCGCGAGCATGCCGGCGACCTGGGCGCGTGCGTTTGTCGGCAGCGGCCGGCCGAGAATGCTCAGCGCGCGCTCGAGCTGCTCGCGGCTCTCGGCCAGCATGCCGATATTCTTATAGGCCTCGCCGAGCTGGCGCGCCCAGTGCGCCAGGCGCAGCTGCTCGATCCGCGGCGCCTCGGGCGCCTGCGGCAGCGACTGAGCGAGCTCGAGCGCCTGGCCGAAAAAGCGGATGGCCTCCTGGTTGGCGTAGCTGCGCAGGGCGTGCTCGCCGGCCTTTTCCAGGTAGTCGATCGCCTTCAGCACCAGCGCCACGTCGGCCTGGCGCGACTCGACGGCGCTCAGCCAGTGGTGCGCCAGCAGCGGGTAGTAGGGCGCCAGATCGTCGGCGTAGGTTTGCTCGTACCACTCGGCGATATGGCGGTGCAGCTCCCAGCGCTGTGCGAACAGCAGCATGTTGTAGGCGACATCCTGGATGATCGCGTGCTTGAAGATATACGCCAGGTCGGGCTCGGGCCGCTCGAGCGGGGTGATGTCGAGGCGCTCAAGCGCACTGAGGTAATCGTGCAGGTATGGCCGGTCGCTCTCGATCGGGTGGACGCTCTGGAGCGTGCGCTGCAGAAAGATCCGGCCGATCACGCTGGCGACCTTCAGCGTCAGCTGCTGCGAGAGCGGCAGCCGGTCGATGCGGCTGGTGATCACGCCCTGGATCGTCTGGGGGAAGTCGAGCGCGCGCAGGTCGCCGGCCTCGGGCGCGAGCGAGCACTGGCCGCCGCTGACGCGGATCAGGCCGGCGTCGCGCAGCGCGAAGGCCAGCTCTTCGCTGAAGAACGGGTGGCCCTCGGCGCGCTGGCGGATGAGCTCGGCGACCTGGTGCGGGATGCTGGCCACGCCGAGGCGCTGGCACACGAGCGCAATGGTCTCGCCGGCGCCGAGCGCGCCGAGCAGGAGGCGCTCGGCGGCGGGCGCGGCCATGAGCCGGCGGTAGCCTTCGGGCGCGGCCGAGCCGGGGCCAAGCTCGAGCGGGCGGCTGGTGAGCACCAGCAGCATATCGGGCAGGTCGCGCTGGGCCTGCAGCGCCAGCGCCCACGAGGCCGAGTCGATCCAGTGGGCGTCTTCGAGCACCACCAGCAGCGCGGCGGTGGCGCGTGGCGCGCGGGCCAGGATGCCGATCAGCAGCTCCTGGGTGTTGGCGATCCGCACCTCGCCGCTCATCTGGCTGGTCAGGGCGCTATCGGGCAGCGCCAGCGGCAGCACTGCGTTCAGCAGCGGCAGGCGCTCGTTCAGCGCGGATGCGTCGGGCAGGCGCGCGCGCACATGCGCCAGCGCTGTGGCCGCGTCGGCGCTGTCGTCGAGGCCGAACAGCTGGCGGTAGATCGGGCGCCAGGCGTAGTAGGGCGTAGCTGCCTCGATCGACTCGCCGGCGCCGTGGAGCACGGTGATGCCAAGCGCCGCAGCATGCTCGGCCAGGTCGGCGGCCAGGCGCGATTTGCCGATGCCAGCCTCGCCCTCGATCAGCAGCGTGCCGCCGAGGCCGGCCAGGGCGGCGTGCAGCCGATCGGCCAGGCGCGCGCGCTCATCGGCGCGGCCGACCATGGCGGTGAGCGCCCGGCCCTTGAGCTGGGCATCGGGGCGCTCGGGGCGGCGGCCGACCACGGCGTACACCTGGATCGCCTCGGGGTGGCCTTTGAGCGTCACCGCGCCGAGGTCGTCGAACTCGTATAGCTGCGCGGCCGCGAGCGCGGCGCGCTGGGTGGCGAGGATCTGGCCTGGGCGGGCGAAGGTCATCAGCCGCGCGGCGACATTCACATCGTTGCCGAGCACGCCGTAGGTGCGGCGGGTTGGGCCGCCATACGCGCCGGCGTGCATCTGGCCCTGGCTGATGCCCACGCGTATGTCGTGGATGAAGCTCAGCTCGGGCGGCGTGGCCAGCAGCGCCAGCGCGGCGGCGATCGCGCGGGCGGGATCGTCTTCGTGGGCGGTCGGCGCGCCAAACGAGGCGTACAGGTAGCTACCCTTGTCGCCAACCGTCAGCTGCAGCAGGTGGCCCTCGTACTGGGCCAGGCGCGCCTGCGCCCAGCTCACAAACGCGTCGAGCCGGGCGCCGGCGTCGGGGTCGTGGTCGTAGTTCACGCCGCTGAAGGTAAGGAACAGCGCGGTTGTGGCGCGCAGCTCGGCCAGGAACTGGCCCTCGCCACGGCGCAGGCGCTGGTAGACCGGCGGCAGCAGCCACTCGCGCGCCGCCTCGTGGCCGAGCGCGGGCAGCGCCGGCCAG
>CALLYN010001039.1 GCA_937858455.1 uncultured Kouleothrix sp. | reverse complement strand
GGCGTCGAGCGCCGCCAGCAGCGCGGCCTCGTCGATCACGCCGCCGCGCGCCGTGTTGACGATGTAGGCGCCGGGCTTCAGCAGCGCCAGCTCGGCCGCGCCGATCAGCCCGTTCGTCTCGGGGCGCAGCGGCACGTGCAGCGTCACGAAGTCGGCGGCGCGCAGCAGCACCTGCAGGTCGGCCTGCTCGACGCCCCACTCCAGCGCCAGCTCGGGCGTGAGCCGCGGCTGGTTGACGAGCACGCGCATGCCGAAGGCCTGGGCGTACTTCGCCACCTGCCGGCCGATCCGCCCGAACCCGACGATCCCCAGCGTCTTGCCCATCAGGCCGGTGCCCATCAGGCGCGATTTCTCCCAGCGCCC
Source organism: uncultured Kouleothrix sp. (assembly GCA_937858455.1). GTDB lineage: Bacteria > Chloroflexota > Chloroflexia > Chloroflexales > Roseiflexaceae > Kouleothrix. The sequence continues at coordinate 3,847 of CALLYN010001039.1, read as the reverse complement.
GGCCTTCATGCTCTGGTCGGCGGCGACAAGCCGGCGCGCCAGCGTCAGCATCAGGCCGAGCGTGTGCTCGGCTACGGCCACGGTGTTGGCGTCGGGGCAGTTCACCACCTCGACGCCCTGCACGCGCGCGGCCGAGACGTCGATGCTGTCGAGGCCGGCGCCGGCCCGGCCGATCACCCGCAGGCGCTGGCCGGCGGCGATCACCGACGCCGGCACTTTGGTGGCGCTGCGCACGATCAGCGCGTCGGCGTCGGCCACGGCCTGCTCGAGCTGCTCGCGCGCCAGGCCCGGGCGGATGTCGACGGTCGCGTGCTGGCGCAGCAGCGCGATCCCATCCTCGTGGATCAGGTCGCACACAAGGACGCGCGGCTGGTGGGCGCTCATGGGCTTGCTCCTGTTGTTGTGTTCAGGCTAGCTGCGGCCGCGGCCGGCCTACAAAGATGTATGCGCGGGCAGCCTTGCCACCCGCGCACCAACCAAAGAGCTTCTCGAATTGTGGGTATACGTTTGCCGAGGTAACGCTGGTACGCAGCGCTAATGATACCGCAACTGGCGCGCGGCTACGCCGCCGGTTGTTGCGCCTGGCGCAACCGCAACGGGCGTGCGGCTAGCGCACGCGCACGTTCTCCTGGCCCTGCTGCTCGGCGTAGCCCGTCAGCTCGACATAGCCGCTGCCCGAGGCGGGCTGGCCGCCGGCCGTGCCCTCGAAGCGCACCGCGCCCTCCCAGTACACCGTCGCCAGCGGCAGCTCTTGGTCGGCCAGGTATGGCGTGATCGTCAGGTCGATGCCGGCCGAGGCCACGCGCAGCCGCCATGTGGAGGGGTAGGCTCCGCCGCTGCGCGGGCTCTGCCATGTGCCGAGCACGTCGATGCGCGCGTCGTCGCGGGCGATTGGCGTGGCGGTGCCATCGGCGGCGATCAGCGTGCCGCTGCTGTAGCTGTCGGCCGCGCCGCTTTTCTGGCGCAGCTGGAAGTACATCAGGTCGCGGCCGTCGGCCAGCTGCAGCGCGAACCAATCCCAGCCGGCCACATTGGCGGCGAGCGAGCTGGTGCTCCACTCGCGATCCATCCAGCTCAGCCCGCTGACATCGTAGCGCGCGCCGCCGGCCGCCACCGAGCCGCGCGTGGGCATGCGCGTCAGCGAGTAGTAGTACGAGGCATTGCCCGGCTCGGCGCTCTTCTGGCTGAGGCCGCGGTCGCCCTGCAGCACCACTGGCTTGCCGGCGTCGAGCGTGAGGTCGATCGCGACCTCGCCCTGCTGGGCGCGCAGGCGCATAGGCGTGGCGCCGCCGACGCCCTCGGCGCTCCAGCCCTCGAGCCAGACCCGGAACGGGTCGCCCTGGGCGCCGGCCAGCCCGGCCGCGTCGCGGCTGAAGCGGTCGAAGGCGTAGAACTGCTTGCCGGCAACGTCGCTGAGCGCGAAGTGCGCCATGTAAATATTCGACGCGCCCCAGTCGGATGCTCGCTCGGCCGGCTTGGGCGCCAGGCCGAAGCGGAAGAACGTGAGCTGGTAGCCGAAGTGCCGGCCGTCGGCGGCGCTCAGGTTGCCGGTGTAGTACCACCACTCGGTGGCGTACTCCTGGTGCGGGCCGTGATCCTGCGGGAACACGAACTGGCGCGGGCGCGTGGCGCGCGCAAACCCCGCCGCGCCCGATCCGCCCACCGCCTCGACCGCCGAGATCTGGCCGAGCGGGCCGGCCGCCGGTGTGGCGCCGCCGCACGCCGCCAGCAGCAGCGCCGCCACGAGAAACATGAATGCTTTGCGCATAGTAGCTGCCTTATGTCTGCTTGTCTTCGGGATGTGCGCCCGCAACGCCGTGCTGGCGGCCGGCCACACAGCCGCCCTGCTGGAACACTAGCATATTCTACGCCTCGCCGGCTGGCGGGGATGCTGTGAACTGGCGTACATCCCGCTGTCATCCTGCCGTAATGTCGTGAATGGTGCGGGCTCGCGCCGAGCGGCGTTCTACATAGTGGAACGTGCGAACATCGGCGCGGAGCTGAAGGAGCCGCCGCCGGCCGCGCGGCTAACCGCAGGCACAGGCGCAATTACAGCGGCGCCCGTTTCCAGGCCCTCGCCCGCAACGTTAACCTAAACGAATGCATTGTCTTAGCCAACGATGGCTAGGTGGGAAGCGCTGGCACCGCGCGAGCGCATGGCAGCCATATGCCAAAAGCGCCTTTCGCGCGCCTGGGATCGCGATCTAATGAAGTGTGCGGCGGTGTGGGAGCGTCATCGCGGATCGCCAGGGATAGAGCACGAGCGTTCACGCCATCATCGCAACCGAGGGATCACCAGTATGACACAGCGAAGCGAGGCACGGCTCGACTCTGGCGCCATGCGCCAGATCGAACGCTGGGATATCGCCCCACAGGCTAGCTCGATCATCGCGCTCATTCCGGCCTACAATGAAGAACGATTCATTGGCAGCCTGGTGCTGAATGTCCAGCAGTTCGTCGATCAGGTCGTGGTTGTCGACGACGGCTCGGCCGACCAGACTGCCCAGATAGCGCGGCGCGCCGGTGCGATGGTGCTGCGCCACCAGGCCAACAGCGGCAAGGCCGCGGCGGTGAACACCGGCTTCAACTACCTGCGCCAGCTCGGCCCGGCCGCCGTGGTGATGCTCGACGGCGACGGCCAGCACTGCGCCGACGATATCCCGGCCGTGCTCGAGCCAGTGCTGGCCGGCCACGCCGATATCGTCGTCGGCTCGCGCTTCCTCGATGTCAAGAGCGACATCCCGGCGTACCGCCAGGTGGGGCAGCACAGCCTGACGCTGCTGACCAACCTGGCCTCGGGCGTGCCGATCAGCGACTCGCAGAGCGGCTACCGCGCTTTCTCGGCGGCGGCGCTGGCGGCGCTGACCTTCGGCCACGGCGGGTTCTCGCTCGAGTCCGAGATGCAGTTCCTGGCCAACGAGCACCGGCTGCGGATCGTCGAGGTGCCGATCAAGGTTGTGTACGCCGAGCCGGCCAAGCGCAACCCGGTGAGCCACGGCATGCAGGTGGTGAACGCGGTGATGCGCCTGGTAGGCCAGACGCGGCCGCTGCTGTTTTTCGGCGCGCCTGGCTTCGCCACGCTGCTGGCCGGAGTGCTGCTCGGGCTGTATGTGATCCGGATCTACGCCACCAGCCACCAGCTCGCCCAGGGCTACGCGCTGATCACCGTGGCGCTCAGCCTCGTCGGCCTGCTGCTGCTGTTCTCGGCGATCATCCTGCACTCGGTGCGCGGCATGATCGTCGATCTGCGCCAGCGCCTGATCGAGCGCCTGGCCGACCCATACCAGCGCAAGGTCGACTACCGCGCGCTCGAGGAGCCCTACGACGACGCCGGGGCGGCCGGCGGCCAGTTGCTGAAAGAGCGCGAGCATGCGAGCTAGCATCGTCGTCGTCACACACAACAGCGCCGGCTACATCGAAGCCTGCCTGCGCGCAATCAGCGCCGACATGGGCGCGCACGACGAGCTGATCGTCGTCGACTGCGGCTCGGCCGACGGCACCGCCGAACTGGTGCGCGCGCGCTTTCCCCAGGCGCGGCTGCTGGCGGCCGCGAACCTGGGCTTCGCCGGCGGCAACAACCTGGGCGCGCAGCTGGCGAGCGGCGAGTACCTGGTGCTGCTAAACCCCGACACGCTGGTGCGGCCCGGCGCGATCGACGCGCTGATCGCGCCGCTGGCGCGCCACGCCGACGTCGGGCTCAGCACCGGCTGCGTGGTGCATCTGCGCCGGCCGGCAATCGTCAATGCCTGCGGCAATACCATGCACTACACCGGGCTGACATACTGCCGTGGCGCCGGCCGGCCGGCCAGCCAGTACGCCGCGCCGGCCGATGTCGACGCGGTGTCGG
>CALLYN010001038.1 GCA_937858455.1 uncultured Kouleothrix sp. | reverse complement strand
AAGGCTTCGGCCTGGGCGCTGGTGCCAAGCAGCCTGCCCAGCTCGCGCAGAAACGTGGTGGTGTCGCGCATGCCAAAGGGCGCCAGCAGCGTCGGCTGGCCGAGTTCGGCAGCCAGGCCTTGCCCAAATTCCTTGAACAGCACCACGTTCACCTGGGCATCGGCCAGGCGCGGCGTGTCGGCCAGCGTTGCTTCAAACGGATACACCAGGTTGAGTGTGCCGCCCGCACCAGCGATCAGCCGTTTCAGCTCTTCGAGGTCGGCAGGCGAATTGAAGCAACCGTAGGTCGGGCCGATAATGTTGACCGTGCCCCGCGCTGCGGGCGGTTTGGCGGGCGGTTCGACGGGCTGGCCATAGTGCTCCCACAGCCAGCGCAGCACCCGATCGCGCCCGGCCCACTCATCTTCCGAGAGCGAGTTGCTGTAATAGAAACGCGTGCCCGGCTGCAGCTGTTTCACCAGGTCGGTGAGGTCGGAGCCGATCATCTCGCTCTCGGCGGTTGAGACGACGATAAGCTGTTTGCCTGCCAGCACGCCGGTGTCGCGCAGGCCCTCGTAGGTGCGGCGCACCGCTGGGCCGGTGCCCTGGCCGCCAACCTCCTGCTCAGTCATCACTGAGGGCGTAATATTCTCAATATGCGGAATGGCGTCGGTATAATCGGGTACGGCGGTAGCCACCAGGTTGAAGCAGCCGATCGGCGCATCGCAGATCAGGTGAACATCGGGGAGGCAGCACATTGTCCACACCGCTGCCCAGTAGCCGCTGGTGTCGGAAAGATCGCGGATAATCGTCGGGGGCATGGTTACCTCATTGGCAGTTCGCCGTCGGCACTTGGTTGCCGATGCGGCGCTGCGAGCTTACTCAGCGAAAAATTCCTGCATCTCGCGGTATTTCGCGCCACGGTCGATTGTGTCGCGCACCAGGGCCAGCGTAGCCGCCATGCCGCCGCTGAGGAAAAAGGGCCGCGAGGCCAGCTGGTTGGTGAAATACAGGCCGGGGATTCCGCGATCCTTGGCGGCGCTTGAGAATGGCGTGGTGCCGAGCACCAGGTCGGGCGCATAACGATCGAGCGCGCTCATGTCTTCTTCCAGCGATT
>CALLYN010001037.1 GCA_937858455.1 uncultured Kouleothrix sp. | reverse complement strand
AATTTCTTTTTGTGTTGCACGACGTGGCGAAGCCACGTCGTGCAACACAATCTATACGCGATCAAGCGAACAACGTATAAAAGCAGCGCGGCCCGGGCAGATTGCCCGGGCCGCGCTTCTAGCCAGTTGGCCGAGTGCTTGCCTACCGCCCAGCAACCAGCGTCGCCTGGCTGAGAATATTCCACACCACATTCGGGAATAGGCCCAGCAGCAGTACCAGCACGGTGGCGGCGATCAGCGTGACATTCATATTGCGCGGCGTGCGCACCGGCTCGGTCGACTTCGCCGGATTCATCCACATCGCCTTCAGGAAGCCCAGGTAGTAATACAGGCTGACGATTGTCATTGCCACTGCTACCGCTACCACCAGCAGCGCGCCGCCCTGGTAGCCGGCCATAAACACGAAGAACTTCGCCCAGAAGCCCGACAGCGGCGGCACGCCGGCCAACGACAGCACCAGCACGGTCAGCATCAGCGCCAGGCTGATATTGCGGCGCCACAGGCCGTTCAGGTCGCTTAGGTCGTCGCCGCCTACCGCTTCGCGGATCACTGCCAGCGCGCCAAACGCGCCAAGGTTCGTCACGGTATAGACGATCAGGTAGTATATCAGCGAGGCGCTGCCAAACGTCCGATCGGTCTGCGAGCTCGACGACCACACCAGGATCGCCAGCAGCACAAAGCCGGCGTGGCCGATGCTCGAGTAGGCGAGCAGGCGCTTGGCGTTCTTCTGCGGCAGCGCCGACAGGTTGCCAAACACCACCGTCACCAGCGCAATAATCGCCAGCAAGCTCGTCCAGCCGCCAAACGCGCTGAGCGATGGCGAGCCGGCGATCGAGGGGAATGCTGTGACAAGCACGCGGTACAGCAGAATAAACCCGGCCGACTTCGAGGCCGTCGAGATAAACGCGGTGATCGGCGTGGGCGCGCCCTGGTACACATCCGGCGACCAGCTGTGGAACGGCACCACTGCCACCTTATAGCCAATGCCCGCCAGCACGAAGATCATCGCCAGCGTCAGCAGCGCGCTGTTCGGGCTAGTGGCCCCCGCCTTGGCGATCTCCGAGAACAGCGTCGCGATAATCGGCTGGCCGCCGCCCGAGCGATTGACGCTGGCGGTGAAGCCGTACGCCAGGCTCATGCCATACAGCAGGATCCCCGACGACAGCGCGCCAAACAGGAAGTATTTAATGCCGGCTTCAGCCGAGGTGCGCTCGTTGCGGAAGTAGCCCGCGAGAATATACAGCGAGATCGACGACAGCTCGAGCGACAGGTACGCCATGATCAGCTCCGACGCCGAGGCCATGAAGTTCATGCCCGCCGTCGAGAACAGGATCAGCGCGTAAAACTCGCCAGGGTTTCCCGACGGCCGGTAGTCCAAGGCCAGCAGCGTCGTCAGAAACGCGGCCGCCACGAACGTCAGCCGGGCGATCATCGTGAGGTTATCGGTGGCGAACGCGCCCAGGATCGGATCGCCGCCCGGCCCGCCGGCTTGCAAGTTGCGCCCGAGCGCCAGCAGGTAGGCTACCAGCCCATTCGTGTTGGCCGTCGGCTCAGGAAAGGCAAACAGGTATTTGCTCTGGATCAGGCCGACCACAAATACGAATACCAGGCCGATCGCCGTAAGCTGGCCGGCCGCCTTGCCGCGCTCAATCTGCGACTCCGCGTCGCTGCCCCAGCGCTCAAGCACGTCGGTGCCCAGCACCAGCAGCGCCAGCGCCAGCAGCATCAGCTCGGGCAGCAGCCGTGGGATGTCTGTGATTTGAAAGCTCACCTTGTTACTCCTAGAATTCAGGAGTCAGGAGACAGAATTCAAAATCAAGCGATGTCTTCATTGCACGGCGAGAGAAGCAATGCACCGTTCTGACCCCTGAATTCTGGCTCCTGAATTCTAAACGTCAGCGCCCCAGCGACAGAGCGCCTGCCTGCTGGATCGCCTCGGCCACTGGCCGCACGCCGCTGCCAATCATTTCGGTAAGAATACTTGGGTAGAGCCCGGTGATCAAGATCACCGCGGCGAGGATCGACGCGCCGGCATACTCCTGCCACGTCAGCTTGGGCAGCTTGAAAAAGCTCGGGTCTTTCACCTCGCCGAAGAACACCGTGTACACGGCGCGCAGAATATACGCCGCTGTGATCGGGATCGAGATCGCCGCGAGCACCGAGATCAGCGGGAAGCGATCCCACATGCCCATGAAGATATTGAACTCGGCCCAGAAGCCCGCGAAGCCCGGCATGCCCATCGACGAGAGGCCGGCCAGGATGAACACGAATGCCGCGAACGGCATAATCTTCGCCATCCCGCCAAGCTCGGGGAACTGCCGCGTGTGCGTGCGCTCGTACACCATGCGCCCGACAACCGCGAAGAACAGCGCGGTCATCACACCATGCGCGAACATCTGCAGCACCGAGCCGATCAGCCCGATCTCGTTGCCCGCCGCCAGGCCCATCACCACCAGGCCCATGTGGCTCACCGACGAGTAGCCGATCATGAATTTGAAGTCGCGCTGGGTCATCGCGATAGTCGCGCCATACACCGCGTTGATCAGCGTGGCGATCGCGATCGGCAGCAGCCAGTAGTGCGCGCCCTCGGGCATCAGCCACATCGCGGCGCGCAGGCAGCCATACGCGCCCAGCTTCATCAGTACGCCAGCGTGCAGCATCGAAACCGCCGTCGGCGCGGCCACGTGGCCGGTTGGGCTCCAGGTATGGAACGGGAACATGCCCGCCAGCACCGCGAAGCCCAAAAATGTCGGCGGGAAAAAGGCGATCTGAAAGTTCCGCGAGAACAGCGCCGCCTGCGACAGCAAGCGCATGTCGAAGGTGCGCAGGCCGCTGCCGAAGTACAGCGCAATCATGCCGATGATAATCATCGCCGAGCCGCCCATCAGGTACAGCGTCAGCTTCATTGCGCCGTATTCTTTGCGCGTGCTGCCCCAGATGCCGATCAGCAGGTACATCGGCAGCACCGCCAGCTCGTAGAACACGAAGAACAGGAACAGATCCACCGATACAAACACGCCGTACACGCCGGCCGTCAGGATCAGCAGCAGGATCCAGTACTCGCGTGTACGCTCGGCGATGTTCCAGCTCATCAGCGCGCCGGTGAAGATCACAAACCCGTTGAGGATGAGCATCGGCATGCTGATGCCATCGGCCGCTAGTATGTAGTTGATCCCCAGCTGTGGCAGCCAGGGCAGCTCTTCGACAAACTGCAGCTTCTGGGCGCTGTTGTAGTCGTAGCCGAAGTACACCAGCAGCGATAGCACCAGCGAGATGAACGCGAACACCGTGCCCACCAGCCGGATTTGATATTTCTGCTCGGGCTTCAGAAACATCATGATGATCGCCGGGATCAACATGCTGAGCCAGATCAGGCTGAGCCAGGGAACTCCACTTGGTAAATCATACAGGTGCATGGTGCATCCTTAGAGCATTGCAAACTGTAAACCGAACAACGCCCAATTTACAATTTGAAATCAGGAAAGCGCCTTTGTAAACACGTTCACTAGCGCCGTGGCCGTCTGGTTGGCCAGATCCATGATCGGGGCAGGGTATACGCCCAGGATCAGCAGCAGCACCAGCAGCGGCGCGGCAGCCAGGAACTCACGGCTGGCAACACGCATATCCGCCGGCGTCTGCCCGCCGTGGCCGCTGTCCCAGCGTGGGTTCAGTGGCCCATTGAAAATACGCGCATACATCTGCAGCAGCGCCAGCGCCGACACGATCAGGCCGATCGTGGCCAGCAGGGTAAAGAACGGCAGCGACGCCCACGTTCCACGGAAGATAAAGAACTCGCCGACAAAACCAGCTAGCCCTGGCAGGCCCAGGTTAGCGAACATCGCCACGCCCATCACGCCCGAGAACATCGGCATGACCTTGCGCAGGCCGCCCCAGTCGCGCAGCGAGTAGGTGCCGGTGCGCTGGTACAGGTAGCCGACCAGCAAGAACAGCGCGCCGGTCGAAAGGCCGTGCGCCACCATCTGCATCATCGCGCCGTTGACCGCAATCGCCCGGCTCTGCCCGTCGGCGGCGCTGTTCAGCGTAGCCGCAGCGGCGATCGCCAGCGCCACATAGCCCATGTGGTTGATCGAGGTGTAGCCGATAAGCCGCTTGATGTCGCCGCCCGTGTACGAGAGCGCGCCAAATGCGCCGGCCACAATCCCCACCAGTGCCAGCGCGCCGATCACCGGGCCGAAAAACTGCGCGGCATCGGGCACCAGTGGCAGCATGATCCGCAGCATGCCATACGCGCCCATCTTCGACATCACCGCCGAGAGCAGGATCGATCCGGCCGTTGGCGCCTCGGAGTAGGCATCGGGCAGCCAGGTGTGGAACGGCCACACCGCCAGTTTGATCGCGAAGGCGATGAAGATCGCCCAGAACGCCACCGAGGTATACAGCAGCGGGTAGCGGCCTAGGTAGGCGGTGATGCCCACGCTGTCGACATAGCGGAAGACGATATCTTGCAAGCTGCCCTGCACGCCCTCAACCGGCAATCCCTGGCCTAGCCGACCCAGCGTCACAAGGTCGAAGGTGGGCATGCCGGCCGCGCGCGTGGCCACGTAGAAGAACTGGAACAGCAGCAGCATGCCGACCGAGCCGCCCATCGTGTAGACAAAGAACTTAAACGCGGCGTAGCGGCGCTTGTCTTCCGGGTCGCGGCCCCAGTTCTGAATGATAAAGAACGCCGGCACCAGGCTGAACTCCCAGAAGATGAAGAAGAAGAAGAAGTTCAGCGCCACAAAGTAGCCTAGCATCGCCGCTTCCAGCAGGAACAGCAGCGCGTAGTGCATCTTCACCCGCGATTCGACATTGAACGAGGCCAGCATCGCGATCGGCGTCATAACCGTCGTCAAAATCACCAGCGGCAAGCTGATGCCATCGACGCCCAGGAAGTAGTCGACCTTGATCGCGTCGATCCAGGGAATCTTCTCGGCAAACTGGATCACGGCTTGGCCATCGGCCACCGCGCCAGGGTTGTAGCCGGCCCACAGAAAGATCGCGAGCCCAAGCGACGTGAGCGACCACGCCGTGGCGCCGATCTTCACCAGCCGGTCATCCAGCCGCAGCGCACCGCTGAGCGCCACCAGCAGCAGCCCGACGATTGGCGAGAGCACCAGGAAGGTCAGCCAGGGACCATCACTCATCTGGAGATAGTTCATTCGTTTATCCCTGTTTCAACAGGTTGTGCTTCCGCATGCCGGCCCGCGCGCACTAGCGGCGCACGGCATACAAATAGATAATGCCCAGAATAACCACGCCGCCGAAGATCAGCGACACATAGTCCTGGATCTTGCCGGTCTCGCTCTGGCGGGTCACATCGCCGGCGAAATTCGTGCCGTCCGACACGGCGTCCATGCCGTCGTTCAGCACGGTGTCGTCGATAATGAAGTTCAGCCTGCCCAGGAACATCGTGAAAAAGCCGGTACCGTTGATAAAGCCGTCGAGGATCGTGCGGTCGATCCAGCTCCACGCCACCGCCAGCGCATACGAGAGCCTGCCAAAGGTGCTAGCGTAGATCTCGTCGAAATAGAACTTGCGATTCAGCACCTCGAACACGCCCGGCATCATCTGCTGCAGCGGGTCAGCATCCTCGGCGGTGGCGTAGGCATTACGATAGAGCGCGTAGCCCAGGCCAATGCCGGCAAGCGCCAGCACCGTCGCGATCCCGGCTGTCAGCACATTAAAATCGGCAGCTTCCTGCCCGAAGAATGTGCTCAGCCAGTGGAAGCCTGGCAAGTTCGCAAAGCCGGCGATCACCGCAAACACCGCCAGAATGATCAGCGGCACGGTCATCGTCCACGGGCTCTCGTGCGGGTCGTGCCCGCCATGGCCATGCGCGTCGTGGCTGTGCGCATCGTGTGCGCCGTGGCCGTGCGTGTCATGCGCGTGATCAACCGCCGTCGGCTCGCTTGGCGCGGTGGCGACGCGCGGCTTGTGGCCGCGGAAGTTACCGAAGAACACCACCACAATCTGGCGGGTCATGTAGAACGCCGTCAGGAACGCGGCGAGCGTCAACACAATCCAGACCACGAAATGGCCGTGGCCAAACGCGTCGGCGAGGATCTCGTCTTTGCTCCAGAAACCGGCGAACGGCGGGATGCCGGCGAGCGCAAGGTAGCCGGCCATATACGCCAGAAATGTGGTTGGCATGTACTTGCGCAGATTTCCCATATTGCGGATATCCTGCGCGGTATTCGAGTCGTGACCGACCGTCGCCTCCATGCCGTGGATCACCGAGCCCGAGCCGAGAAACAGCAGCGCCTTAAAAAAGGCGTGCGTCAGCAGGTGAAAGATGCCTGCCACCCAGCCGCCAATGCCCAACGCCGCCACCATAAAGCCAAGCTGCGACAGCGTCGAGTAGGCCAGGATGCGCTTGATATCGAACTGGCCTACTGCAATCAGCGCGGCGAACAGCGCGGTGAACGAGCCAATGATCGACACCACCAGCAGCGCCGTGCCGCCGTCGGCCTTGAAGATCGGGTAGGTGCGGCCCACCAGAAACACACCAGCCGCAACCATCGTGGCGGCGTGGATGAGCGCCGACACCGGTGTCGGCCCTTCCATCGCGTCGGGCAGCCACACGTGCAGCGGGAATTGCGCCGACTTACCTACAGTGCCGGCGAACAGCAGCAGCGCGATGCCGGTGGCCACGCTGATGCCAAGCACATTCGTCGCGCCGCCGATCCGCGCCAGAAACTCGGGGTTGAAGATCTGGCCTGCGGCCGTACCGAAATCAAGCGAGCCGGCCTGCGTCCACAGATAGGCCATGCCAACCATGAACAGCACGTCGCCAATACGCGTGGTAATGAATGCCTTCATCGCTGCCTGGCGCGGCGTTATCTGGTTCGGGTTGGGGTACACTTTGTCGTACCAGAAGCCAATCAGCAGGTACGAGCACAGGCCCATGAGCTCCCAGGCCATAAAGAAGAGCAGCAGGTTGCTCGAAAGCAGCATCAGCAGCATCGAGGCCGTGAACAGCGAGATAAACGAGAAGAAGCGCGACTGCCGCTCGTCGTGCGACATATAGCCGAGCGAGAACAGGTGGATGCAGGTCGAGGCGATCGTCACCATCACCAGCATCGCCGCGACCGCAGGGTCGATATAGAACCCCATGCTAAACGCAGCATCGCCGCCGGCCGGCGCCCAGCGCACCGTGCGTACAATATTGGCCTCGGGGAACGCAAACGC
>CALLYN010001036.1 GCA_937858455.1 uncultured Kouleothrix sp. | reverse complement strand
GCGGCCCGCACCAGCTACCACGCGATCGGCGACACGTCGCCCGACCTCGCGATACTGATCAGCTGCGTCGGGCGCAAGCTGCTGCTCAAGCAGCGCGTCGAGGAAGAGATCGAAGGCGTGCGCGATGTGCTTGGCCCGCACACGCCGATCACCGGATTCTACTCGTACGGCGAGATCTCGCCTTTCACGCCCGGCGCGAACTGCGAGCTGCACAACCAGACCATGACGATCACGACGCTCGCCGAGGAGTAGATGCCCGATCAGCTGCATAGCTTGCTGAAGCGCCAGCTCAAGCGCCACTTTGGCCCCGACGAGGCGATCACGCCAGAGTGGCGCGCGTTTGTGGCCGCTGTCAACCAGGCCTACCGCCAGTTCGACGACGATCGCCGGCTGCTCGAGCGCTCGCTTGAGCTTACCTCGCAGGAGCTGATCGGCGCGAACTCCGAGATGCGCGTGGTGTTTGAGCGGCTCATCAACAGCAGCGCCGACGGCATCCTGGCCTTCGATACCCAGTGCCGCTACCTGGTGTGGAACCCGGCGATCGAGCAGCTGTTTGGCCAGCGCGCCGCCGACGCGCTGGGCCGGCGCGCCGCCGACGTGCTGCCGAACTTCGTGGCCAGCGGCGAAGATCTGCTCTACCAGGCCGCGCTGGCCGGCCATACCACGGTGGCGGCCGACCGGCGCTATACCCTGCCCGGCAGCGAGCAGCCGGGCTTTTTCGAGGGCTACTACTCGCCACTGTTCAACGAGTCGGGCACGATCATCGGCGGCCTGGCGATCATCCGCGACATCACCGAGCGCAAGCGCGTCGAGGCCGAGCTGCAGCGCGCCAAGGAGGCGGCCGAGGAAGCCAGCCGCGCGAAAAGCGCGTTTCTGGCAAACATGAGCCACGAGCTGCGCACACCGCTCACCGCGATCATTGGCTACAGCGAGCTGCTGCTCCGAGAGTCCGATGGGCTAGGCCACGCCGAGATGCTCGGCGACCTGGGCAAGATCCTGTCGGCCGGCAAGCACCTGCTGTCGCTGATCAACGATGTGCTCGACTTCAGCAAAATCGAAGCCGGGCGGGTTCAGCTCGATCTGCAGACATTCGACCTCGCGCCGCTGGTCGACGACGTTGTGACGACCATGCGCCCGCTGGCGGCCGAAAACGCCAACTTCCTGCGCGTCGAGCTTGGCGCCGGCCTGGGCGCGATGCACTCCGACCAGCTGAAGATCCGCCAGACGCTGATGAATCTGCTCAGCAACGCCTGCAAGTTCACTCGCTGCGGCGCCATTGTAGTCACCGGCGAGCGCGAGATCGTCGACGGCGCGCCATGGGTGCGCCTGACCGTCGCCGATACGGGGATCGGCATCAGCGAGGCGCAGCTGGGCATGCTGTTTCAGCCATTCGTGCAGGGCGACGCCTCGACGACGCGGCGGTATGGCGGCAGCGGGCTGGGCCTGGCGATCAGCCAGCGCTTCTGCCAGTATATGGGCGGTGAGATCACCGTGAAGAGCGCGCTCGGGCAGGGCGCGGCTTTCACCGTGCGCCTGCCCGCCGTCTTGCCGGTGGCCGCGCCACGCCGGTAGCGCGGGGTCAGCGCGCGCGCGGCACGAAGTCGGTGTCGGGGGTCAGCGTGCGTACGAACGCGGCGATCAGCCGCGCGGCGTACTCGACATCGTCGAGCTGGATCATCTCGTTGGGCGAGTGCATGTAGCGATTGGGGATCGACACGACCGCCGTCGCCACGCCGCCGCGCGACAGGTGGATGGCGTCGGCGTCGGTGCCGGTGAGGCTGGGGCTCACGCCAACGCTGTAGGGAATGCCCTCGCGCTCGGCGATCTCGAGCAGCAGCTCATAGGCCACCGGGCTGTTGGTCGAGCCGCGCTCGATCACCGGGCCGCCGCCAAGGCTCACCTCGCCCTGGCGCCGCTTGTTCGCGTCGGGGTGATCGGTGGCGAAGGTCACGTCCACGACGATCGCCACCTGCGGCTCGAAGCTAAACGCGGCGGTGCGCGCGCCCACGAAATCGCCCACCTCTTCCTGGCTGGTGGCCACCGCCGCCACCGTGGCCTGGGGGCGGTCGGCCGCCAGCAGGCGCAGCGCCTCGGCCACGGTAAACGCGCCAATGCGGTTGTCGAGCCCGCGCGACACCAGGCGGCGGTGCGGCAGATCGTAGCACGGCGCGTCGATCACGCCGGCAGTGCCGACGCGCACGCGCTCGAGCGCCTCGGCCTTCGAGCGCGCGCCGATATCGATCCACATATCGTCGATCTTGCTTGCGTGCTCGCGCTCGTCGGCTTTCATCAGGTGGATGGGCTTCTTGCCGACCACGCCAATCAGCTCGCCGGCGCGGCCCAGCAGGCGCACGCGCTGGCCCACCAGCACCTGCGCGTCCCAGCCGCCGACGCCGGCAAACGACAGAAAGCCCTCGTCGTCGATATACGTCACCACGATGCCGATCTCGTCGATGTGGCCGGCGAGCAGCACGCGCGGCGCGCCGCCGTCGAGCGCGGCAAACGAGTTGCCGCGCACGTCGCCCCACACCCGGTCGGCGAACGCGCCGGTGTAGCCGCGCCACAGCTGCGCGGCGGCGGCTTCGTCGCCCGAGGGGCCGGGCGTGGCCAGCAGCTGCTTCAGAAACGCGATACCCTGGTCTGTGAGCATGGCTCTCCCTCCAAAGCTG
>CALLYN010001035.1 GCA_937858455.1 uncultured Kouleothrix sp. | reverse complement strand
CACACCTCAAGATGTAAAGTACCGCTCTGCCGAAGGCTGAGGGCGCCAACTGCGTAAGTCCTAAACACATGAAACAAAAACTTAACCCGCCCGCCACCGGCTTGGTGCTCGAGATCGGCAGTGGCGATAACCCAAACCCACGCTCGAACGTGCTGGTCGATCGCTTCCTCGGATCGGACAACCGCGAGCGCGGCGGCGATCTGGTGGTCGACCGGCCATTTGTGGTGGCCGACGCGCATCACCTGCCGTTCAAGCAGGGCGCGTTCGCATACACAATCTGCTCGCACATCCTTGAGCATATGGACGATCCGCAGCAGTTCGGGCGCGAGCTGCAGCGCGTCAGCGCGGCCGGCTACATCCAGAGCCCTTCCGAGATCGCCGAGCGGCTATTCCACTGGTCGTTCCACCGCTGGTATGTCAACCTCGTCGGCGATACGCTGGTGCTGCACCCGAAAGAGCCGGCCGAGCCAATGGGCGAGCTGTTCGACTACCTGTACGAGTATAACCCGGCCTACTACTTCTTTCAGCGCAGCATGCCCGACTTGTTCTGGATCGAACGTGAGTGGCACGGCGACGACCTGCGGATCGAGGTGCGCGACCAATCGCCGCTGCCGCTGCGCGACCCAGCCGCGCTGCGCGCGCTCGCCAGCCCGCGCCTGGGATTCGCGCAGCTGGTGGCGCTGTTCTTCAGCACGCTGCTGGCGCGCATGGTGCGCGCCGATACGCGCAAAAAGATCCGCAAGCTGCTGGGGCAGAGCTACGTATAGGGAAGAGCCGATGGCAGCACCAGCGTTTGTGCTTCGCGGCTCTCAAGCCATAGAGCAGGCACGTTGACCCAGCTTACCATCCAGCTCGTCAAGCCTGGCAAGGGCCACACCATCACCTACCACGGCGAGCTGCTGCGCGCCGACGATGAGTGTGTGCTGGTGCTGGCGCACTGGGAGCGCCCCAGGCTCGACCTGGGATACGTGGTATTCGAGCCAGGCGACGAGTTCTACGAGTACTACTACACCCGACGCTGGTTCAATATCTTCGCGATCCGCGCACCTGGTGGGCCGCTCAAGGGCTGGTACTGCAACGTGACGCGCCCGGCAGAAATCGAGGGCAGCACGATCACATCGGAAGATCTGGAGCTGGATCTGTTTGTGGCGCCCGATCGTACGACAATGCTGCGGCTCGATCTCGACGAGTTCGAGGCGCGCGGGTTCGCTGCCGCCGAGCCAGATACCCACGCCGCCGCGCTGGCCGCGCTCGACGAGCTCGAGCAGATGGCCCGCTCGGCTACACCGCCATTCGCCCACCGGTGATGCCTCGGCGGCGCCTGGAGAAACGACGCATGCGCAGACCGATCGCTCTGGGCGCGCGGCTCGCCTGGCTGCTGGGGCTGCTACTGACGGCATGCGCCGCTTCTACAGCGCAGCCAGCCGCCAACAGCCAGCTGCCGACAGCCCTGATAACGCTGGCAACTGCGCCGCCTGCCGCGCCCACGCCACAGCCAACTGCGCCGCCCGCCACGCCTACACCAGCGCCAACCGCGCCGCCCGCCACGCCCACGCCACCACAGCGCTGGCGCTTTGTGGTGCTGGGCGACACGCGCACCGAGGGGCTGAAGCCGCCCGACGTGACATACCAGATCGTCGAGCGCGCCGCGCAGGCCCAGCCGGCGATTGTGCTGGCGCTGGGCGACCTGATCTACGCCATGGACACGCGCGAGCAGGTACGCCAGCAATGGCAGAGCTGGCGCGAGGCAGTGGCTCCGCTTGGCGCGAACCCCGAGCGCGGCGCGCCCTGGCTGCTGCCAACACCCGGCAACCACGACGTACAGGGCCACAGCTGGGCCACTGACCTGTTTGCCGAAGCCTTCTCCGAGCTGCCGTCGAATGGCCCCCCCGGCCTCGATCGGCGCGCCTACGCGCTCGACTACGGCGGCGTGCGCTTTATCTCTCTCGACTCCGAGCGCTTTGAGGCCATGCACCTGCTCGACGACGCACAGCTCGGCTGGCTGGAGGCAGAGCTGCGCGACAACCCAAATCGTTTCACGATCGTATTCAGCCACGACCCAGCCTTTCCTGTCGGGCCGCATGCCGGCTCGTCGCTCGACGCCTACCCGCAGGCGCGCGACCGCTTCTGGAAGCTGCTGCGCGACTACCACGCCACGGCCTACTTCGCCGGCCACGAGCACCTGTACAACCGCCGGGCGATCGACGGCGTGCAGCAGATCATTGCCGGCACCAGCGGCTCGTTCGTCTATAGTGGGTTCGGCGGCGAGTTCTACCACTACCTCGTCGGCGAGGTCGGCGCCGACGCGATCGACATTGTGGTGTACGACCAGGGCGGCCAGGAGCGCGACCGCTTCATGCTGCCTGCGGCCACGCGGTAGCAGCGCGATGGGCAGGCGCGGCTAGCTGGAAGCCAGCGCGGGCTGGGCCTGCTCGGGTAGGCCTAGCGGCACTGCCAGGGCCATACCCTGGCCTACCGCGACGGTCAGCGCGCCAGGTAGCACCTCGAACTCCCATGCTGGGCGCTCTTCCAGCACCTTCAGATCGGCGTTGGCTGGCAGGGGCAGCGCGCTGGTAATACGCACACGCCGGGCGCGCCAATGGCCGACACGTGCGTCGAAGACGCGCCGGCTGTCGGCAATCGCCACAAAATGCTGCTCGAGCTCGCGCTTACTCATACCGTCGTACAGCGCAACGTCGAGCAAACCATCGTCCATCCGGGCGTCGGGCTGGATCAGCATGTTCTTACCAAACAGCGGCGCATTTGAAACCGTGATTACCTGGGTGTGAACAAGCACTGGCGCGCCGTCGTCGCATGTCACATCTACGTCGGCGGCCTGATGGACCAGCGCTGCACCGAGATGCCGCACCAGCCTACCCCAGTAGCCCTTCTCGCCATCTTGCCCTAGCGGCACGGCCAGCGCGCTCAGGCCAACACCCGCACTTTCAAGAAAAAAAGCATCGTCGGGCGAGCCTGGCGCGCGCACCCGGCCCAGGTCGACGCGGCGCGTGGCGCCGACGCCGAGCAGCGCGCAGGCAGGCTCAAGCTCAAGCGGCACGCCAAGCGAGCGCGCGATGTTGTTCATGGTGCCAAGCGGCAGAATGCCAAGCGCAGTATCGCTGCCCACAAGCTCGCCGGCCACATCCTCGATCGTGCCATCGCCAGCTGCGACGATCAGCAGATCGTAGCGCTGCTCAACCGCCTGGCGGGCGAATGCGCGCGCCGCCTTCCCCGATGTCTTTATTCCTACTGTGGCGGAGATACCATAGGTGTGCAAGCAGCCAAGAATGCGATCGAGGCTGTTTCCGAGTTTTTGCACGCCCTTGGCGCGCGGGTTGAAGATCAGCAGCGCCTGGCGCAGCGGTATATCGCCAGCGGCAGACTGATCGCGCGTAGCATGATCGAGCTGCGCACGCCGCGCCAGCGCCGCGTCGAGCTCCTGAAGCTTGCGACTAGCGTTTGCTAGCCGCGCCTGGGCCTTCGCCAGCTTCTTCAGCTGCTTGGCATGTTTACGCCGGAGGTCGGCGCGCTTGCGGGACTGCTTGGCCTTTGCCATAATCGCTCATTTCTTCACGCCGGGCAGCGCGTATATGTGTGTCTGTATCAGCCACCTACAAGAGTGTGAACAAAATCCCGAATTATCGCCGACAAGCTCCGCTGAGCCTGGGCGCCCTCGCTGGCGGCAAGCGCCTGCTGAAAAGCGCGATGCTCAGCTGTGCTACGAACACGCCAGGCAGGCGCTTCGGGCGTAGCGTTCCAGGGCATATCGATGCACGCGAGTGTCGCCTGCGCCGGTGGCACGCCAAGGGGCCGCGCAGGCGCGTGCACAGCGTGAAACCAGCCGTTTGGCTCCCAGTGACGGAATGGCAGCGGCAGGCTCGCGACCCCATAGGCCCGCAGCACATCATAGGTTGCGTTCATGCAGTTGTGCAACACAATATCGTAGGGGCGTGTGCTGAGCCATGCAACGACGCGAAGAGCGCCGGACGGGTTGGCCAGCGGTACTTCCAGGCACTTCAATGTAGTGTAGCGCCGCGCGAGCATTGGCGAATACGGGTCGGCGGTTCGCACCTGCCAGAAGCCCATCGTGCGCGGCCCGGAGCGCAGCCAGTGGTGTGGATTCTCGATCGAACCGACATGGAACGTGCCGTCGCCGCAGTCGATCCCCCAGCCAACGTGGCCAACGCCATCGGCACCGCTCGGCCGAACGAATATCATCGCCTGCATGATTGCCTCCCACGCTTGCTTTCATCGTGCAGAGCAACCATTTCCTCCCCAGTAGGCACCAGTGCACAAAGCGTGCCAGGCTAACGCCAAGGCGCACCGCTTGCGACTACGCCACGGTGCTGTGCGCGCTTGCGCATCCTCACAACCCCTGCTACACTACGCCGCGTTATGACCTCAATTGGCGTTGTAATCGTCTCATTCAACACTCGCGAGCTGCTGCGCGGCTGCCTTGAGTCGCTGCGCGGCTGCGAGCTGCCTCTGCGCGTGGTAGTGGCCGACAATGCCTCGCACGACGGCAGCGCGGCCATGGTGCGCGCGCGCTTTCCCGACGTTGAGCTGATCGCGCTCGATCGCAACCTGGGCTTTGCCGCAGGAACAAACGTGGGCCTGCGGGCGCTCGGCTTCGAGCAGCCAGCGGCCGGCAGCCAGCCAGCCCACGACTACTGCCTGCTGCTTAATCCCGATACTGTTGTGCATCAAGGGGCGATCGAGGCGCTGGCGGCGTTTCTGGCCGCGCACCCGCGGGTTGGCGTGGTCGGGCCGCGGCTGCTCAACCCCGACGGCAGCCTGCAGGCAGCGGCATTTCGCTTCCCAACGCTCATGATGACCGCGCTCGACCTGTTCCCACCCGGCGAGGTGCTGCCAGGCCGGCTGTACAACTCGTGGTGGCACGGCCGCTACCCGCACGAGCGATCGGCCAGCGCGCCTTTCCCGATCGACCACCCGCTGGGCGCCTGCATGCTCACGCGCCGCGCCGTGCTCGATCAGGTAGGCCTGCTTGACGAGCAATTCTTTATGTATGCCGAAGAGGTCGACTGGTGCTACCGCGTGCGCGCGGCCGGCTGGTCGATCTGGCAAGAGCCGCGCGCGCAGGTGACCCACGTCGGCGGCGCGTCTACCAGCCAGTTCCGCTCAAAAATGCAGATCGCGCTGTACAGCAGCCGGATGCGCTTCTTCCGCAAGCACTACTCGCGCGGCTTCGTGCGCGGCCACACCTGGATCGTGCGGGCAGGGATGCTGCGCGCCGCGCTGCGCGCCTGGCGTGAGTTCGCGCGCGGGCGCATGGCCGCCGACGATCTGCGCGCCCGGCTGTGGGCCTACGGCAGAATCTCGCAGCTGTAAGCCCTGCCTGCCTGGCTTCGGGCTATGTGCTCAGGGCTGGGCATTCGGAATTCACAACGCCTATGCTTAGCGTCGCGATTATCGCCAAAGACGAGGCCCGCTACATCGGCGCGGCGATCGATAGCGTGGCCGGGCTGGCCGGCGAGGTGCTGGTGCTGCTCGACGACCGCACGAGCGACGAGACGGCCGCGATCGCTCAGCAGCGCGGCGCGCGTGTGCTCGCCGAGCCCTGGCGCGGCTTCGCGGCCCAGCATAATCGCGCGCTCGGGCTGTGCGCCGGCGAGTGGGTGCTGTTCCTCGACGCCGACGAGCGCGTGACGCCCGAGCTGCGCGCCGAGATCGCGCAGGTTGTGGCGCGCGACGGGCAATCGGCAATCGCCGGCTACTGGATCCCGCGCTACAATCAGTTCTTCGGGCAGGTGCTGCGCGGTGGCGGCTGGTACCCCGATCACCAGCTGCGGCTGCTGCGCCGCGACGCGGCGCACTACGACACCAGCCGGCTCGTGCACGAGTTCGCCGAGGTCAGCGGCCCTACGGCCTACTTGGGCGGCCACCTGCTGCACCTGAATATCGAGCAGCTGAGCGAGCTGTGGCAGAAGCAGCGCGCCTACGCACTTCAGGAAGCGCAGATGCTGTTTCGCGCCGGCCGCCGCGCACGCTGGCGCAACTTTGCCGGCGCGCCGGCGCGCGAGTTCGTGCGGCGCTTCGCGAGGCTGGGCGGCTGGCGCGATGGCCCGATCGGGCTGCTGCTATGTGCAACGCTCGCCTACTTCGAGATCGTCAAGTTCGCGCATCTGAAAGGGCTCGAGCGCGCGGCCCGCTAGCACCGGCGGGCTGCGGCTGAAATGCCATGCCAACCCTCGCGATTATCATCGTTTCGTGGAATACGCGCGAGCTGCTGCGCCGCGCGATCGACAGCGCGCGCGCCTCGCTGGCTGGCTCGGGCATCGGCACGCGCATCGTCGTGGTCGACAACGCCTCGGCCGACGGGACGCCGGCCATGCTGCGCGCCGACTACCCCGAAGTCGAGCTGATTGAGGCGGGCACGAACCTGGGCTTCGCCGGCGGCAACAACCTGGCCCTGCGGCACGTGCTGAGCACCGCGATCGACTACGTCTTTCTGCTGAACCCCGACACCGAGTCGCGCGGCGATGCGCTGCCCATGCTGGTGCGCTACCTCGAGGCGCACCCCGACGTGGCTGTGGTGGGGCCGCGGCTGGTGTACCCCGACGGCAGCGTGCAGCCTTCGCGCCGGCGCTTCCCCACGCGCGGCGTGTACTTCTGGGAAAGCACGCCGCTGGAGCAGCGCTGGCCAGCCAACCCGTGGGCGCGGCGCTACCGCTGCGCCGACACACCCGACGACCGCGAGCAAGACGTCGACTGGCTTGTAGGCGCGGCGCTACTGGTGCGGCGTGCGGCGGTCGAGCGCGCCGGCCTGCTCGACGCGGGCTTCCAGATGTATTCGGAAGAGCTCGAGTGGCAGCGCCGGATTGGCCTGCTGCCCTCAGACATCGGCCGGCGGATCGTCTACCTCCCCACGGCAACGATCGTGCACCACGAGGGAAAGAGCAGCGAGCAGGCGCCGGCGCGGCGCTACCTCAATTTTCAGCGCAGCCGCATCCGCGAGGCGCGTATGGCCTACGGCGCGCGCTTCGCCGGGCTGCTGCGCTGGTTCCTGCGCGCGGCCTACGCCGCCGAGCTTGCGGCCGAGGCGGGCAAATGGCTGCTGGGCCACAAGCGCCCGCTGCGCGCCGGGCGCGTGCGCGTCTACTGGCAGCTGCTGCGCGAGCTGTAGCCCTGGCCGCCGCACCGCACCCAGGTGTGCTATCATAACGCTGCACGACGCCAAACACTTTAGAATCTGTCTGAAAAGGGTGGTTTGGAGGGACTTCGTCCCTCCAAATATCCACTTTTTCTGGCGGGTGGCGGCCACGAATGTGGCCGCCACCC
>CALLYN010001034.1 GCA_937858455.1 uncultured Kouleothrix sp. | reverse complement strand
TGTGGTTCTGAAACACCACGGCCCGATCGGGACCGGGATCGGATACTTCGCGGTTCTCAAGCAGCACGCCGCCGCTCGTCGCGACGGGCGAGCTCGAAAGGGCAGACGCGGAGTTCGAGACTGCCGCGGGCGAGCTCGCCGCCGCACTGATCGGCAGCGCCAGGCAAACTAGTGCAATAACGAAAAGCTTCGAGAGCGAAAGCGGTCGCATGTTCCTGCCTTTCTTGCTTACTTCAGTGTATGCTCGATGCTGAAATGCTGAACTTTGGTCGAGCTCCTCCTTTCGTCTGCGGCGCTAGTAAACATGCGGGCGGCAGGCGAGACGCGGCCAGCAGCAAGCGATGGCTGGCTCATCGCCACCCACCGAGCGAGCGTACGCTTCTTGAATGCTGGTTTCGTTCGCATGCATGGCTATCATAGCACAGAACACAAGATGTGTGTGCCCGCCATTGTATGAGTGTCGCGGTGGCGTCATGTGGCTCGACGTCGGCGTGGCTCCGAGCATCCGGCCTGCCCTAGTGGCGAGGGAATAATCTGCGGTTTGGCGGTTTCGGCTTCGCCGAAACCGCCAAACCGCAACAACAATTCTCCGCGCTCGCCCATGCTATAATGGCCTGAGACACCTGTTCGCATGGAGAAGCCCATGGCCGATGATTTGTTGGTCAGCCTTAACCCGATGCAGCAGCAAGCTGTGCAGGCGCTCACCGGCCCGGTGCTGGTGCTGGCCGGCCCCGGCTCGGGCAAGACGCGCGTGCTGACGCACCGGATCGCGTTTCTGATCGGCCAGGCCGGCATTGACCCATTCAATATCCTGGCGGTCACGTTCACCAACAAGGCCGCCCGCGAGATGAAAGAGCGCCTCGATACACTGCTGGGCGC
Source organism: uncultured Kouleothrix sp. (assembly GCA_937858455.1). Taxonomy (GTDB): domain Bacteria; phylum Chloroflexota; class Chloroflexia; order Chloroflexales; family Roseiflexaceae; genus Kouleothrix. The sequence goes on along the minus strand of CALLYN010001034.1, from coordinate 1,838 downwards.
CGGCAAGGCCGCCGCGCTTACGGTCGGCACGTTCCACAGCATCTGCGCGCGCTTTCTGCGCCGCGATATCGTGCACCTCGGCCGCGAGCGCGACTTCGCGATCTACGACTCCGACGACCAGCAGCGGCTCATGAAGCGGGTGCTGAAGGACGAGAACCTCGACGAGAAGAAGTTCCCGCCACGCGCCATCCACGCCGCGATCTCGCGCGCCAAGAACGAGTTCATCGACGCCGACGAGTATGGCCGGCTTGGCCGCAGCTACTACGACGAAGTCGTGACGCGCTGCTTCAAGCGCTACCAGCTGCTGCTGCGCGAATCGAACGCGCTCGACTTCGACGACCTGCTGGTCGAGACGGTGCGCCTGTTCGAGCGGCACCCGCAGGTGCTCGAAAAGTACCAGGATCGCTACCTGTACCTGCTGGCCGACGAGTACCAGGACACCAACCGCGTGCAGTATCTGCTGCTCAAGCAGCTGGCCGCCAAGCGCCGCAATATCTTTGTGGTGGGCGACGAAGACCAGAGCGTGTACGCCTTTCGCGGCGCCGACGTGCGCAATATTCGCATGTTCGAAGACGACTACCCCGAGGCCCAGGTGGTGCTGCTCGAGCAGAACTACCGCAGCACCCAGTCGATCCTCGACGTCGCCCAGGCAGTGATCCAGGGCGGCGAAAAGCGCAAGCACGCCAAGCGCATCTGGACCGAAAACGACCGCGGGGCGCTGGTGCAGATCCGCGAGGGCTACGATCAAGACGACGAGGGCCAGTCGGTCGCGTCCGAGATCGCCCGCCTGCTCGCCGGCAGCGAGTACCGCCCGCGCGATATCGCGATCATGTATCGCACCAACGCCCAGTCGCGCGCGGTGGAAGAGGCGCTGATCGCGCGCGGCCTGCCCTACCAGCTCGTCGGCGGCACGCGCTTCTACGAGCGCAAAGAGATCAAGGACGCGCTGGCCTACCTGCGCCTGGCCTATAACCCGAACGATAGCATCGGCTTCAGCCGGGTGCTCAACTGGCCCGGCCGCGGCATCGGCGAGCGCACCGAAGACGAGCTGAACCGCTGGGCCGCCAGCCTGAGTGTGCCAAACTACGTGGCGCTGCAGCTGCTGGCCGAAGAAAGCCAGGCCGATGACGCCGCGCTCTCGCCGCCCGATCTGCCGGCCGCCCGGTCGCCGTTCAATGCGCGCACCAAAACGGCGCTGCTCGGCTTCCTGCGGCTGATCGACGAGCTGATCGAGCAGCGCGCCAAGGGCAGCCTGGGCGAGCTCATGGATTTCCTGTTCGGCCGGGTCGGCTTCCACGAGGCGCTGCTGCGCGAGCACGGCGAAGACGAGGGCGCCGAGCGCTGGAGCAACGTGATCGAGCTGCGCAACGCCGGCGAGAACTACGTCAACCTGCCGCGCGAGAACCAGCTGCCGGTGTTTCTCGAAGAGGTAGCGCTGGTGTCGGATATCGACCAGGTCAAAGAGGAGCGCGACACCGTCACCTGTATTACGCTGCACCAGGCCAAGGGGCTTGAGTTTCCGGTGGTGTTTCTGGTGGGGCTGGAAGAGGGCCTGCTGCCGCACTCGCGCTCGCTCGACGACAAAGACGCGCTGGAAGAGGAGCGCCGGCTGTTTTACGTCGGGGCGACGCGCGCCAAGCAGCGGCTGTATTTGCTGTACGCCTTCCGTCGCGCCACCTACGGCCGCGCAAGCCTGGCCCAGCCCTCGCGCTTCCTGGCCGATATTCCCAAGCAGCTGGTGCAGCCGCCGGAGCGCCGCGCAAGCGCGCCCAGCCAGCAGACGAGCATGTTCTCGGGGCGCGGCTCGTTCGGCAGCGGCGGCTTTGGGGCGCGCTCGG
>CALLYN010001033.1 GCA_937858455.1 uncultured Kouleothrix sp. | reverse complement strand
CGCTGCGCGAAGAGTGGCAGAAGCTCGGCGTGATCTTCCTCGACACCGACACCGGCCTGCGCGAGTACCCCGAGATCTTCAAGAAGTACTTCGGCACAATCATCCCCTCGGCCGACAACAAGTACGCCGCGCTGAACACCGCAGTGTGGTCGGGTGGGTCGTTCGTGTATGTGCCGAAGGGCGTGCATGTCGACATCCCGCTGCAGGCCTACTTCCGGATCAACGCCGAGAACATGGGCCAGTTCGAGCGCACGCTGATTATCGTCGAAGAGGGCGCGTCGGTGCACTATATCGAGGGCTGCACCGCGCCGGTGTACAGCACCAACTCGCTGCACTCCGCCGTGGTCGAGATCATCGTCAACAAGGGCGGCAAGTGCCGCTACACCACCATCCAGAACTGGGCCAACAACATCTTCAACCTCGTCACCAAGCGCGCGGTGGCCTACGAGGAAGCCAGCATGGAGTGGGTCGACGGCAATATCGGCTCGCGCCTGACCATGAAGTACCCATCGGTGTACCTGATGGGCCGTGGCGCCAAGGGCGAGGTGCTGTCGGTGGCGTACGCCGGCAAGGGCCAGCACCAGGACGCCGGCGCCAAGATGGTGCATATCGCGCCGGACACCACCAGCCGGATCACCAACAAGTCGGTGTCGAAGGACGGCGGCAAGACCACCTACCGCGGCCTGGCGAAAGTCGCGCCCGGCGCCACCGGCGCGAAGATCAACGTCAACTGCGACGCGCTGATCTTGGACGACCGCTCGGCGTCGGATACGATCCCGTTTATCGAGATCGAGGAGGATCGCTGCACGCTGGCGCACGAGGCGACCGTCGGCCGGATCGGCGCCGAGCAGCTGTTCTACCTGATGAGCCGCGGCCTGCCCGAGAGCGAGGCGCTCTCGATGATTGTGCTGGGCTTCATGGAGCCGTTCACCCGCGAGCTGCCGATGGAGTATGCCGTCGAGCTCAACCGGCTCATCCAGCTCGAAATGGAGGGCTCGGTCGGGTAGGGCGGCAGTGCCTGCGACATGGCGGCAAGTGGCGTGCGGCATACGGGTTTCGCCCGGCCGCGCGCCCTTTTTCGCCCATGGCATTGACCAATGGCTCCTACACGTCGTATAGTGTATAGGGCCGGCTGCCGATCGCGCCGCGCATCCATTCGCTGTATTGATCAGGAGTGGCCCTATGGCTGTGACGAACCAAATAGCGCTGACGCCAGCCCTGGTGGCGCAGGCGGGCCAGCATATCCGCGCGGCAATGCGCGAGCGGCCGGCGATTGAGGCGGCGGCACTGTGCGCCCTCAACGGCCAGTGCCTGTGGGCCAGCAGCGCGGCGTTTGAGCACGCCGCGCCGACGATCGCCAAGATCGGGATTATGTCGCTGCGGCTGTGGGTGAAAGTGCGCACCGGCAAGCTCGACCGGATCGGCCTCGTAACCGACGACGGGATGGTCGATATTATCTTCGTGCCGCCGATCGCCTCGGTGCTGGTGATCAGCGGCGGCGGCGAGAGTACGGCCTGGCTGGAAGACGAGCCCGACCGCCTGCTGGCCGCGCTTGGGCTGTGATCGAGAGTTCTGGCTTGCACGGTACGGGCGCGGCCTGGCGCGCCCCCGCCTTCGGCGCGACGAACTGAAACGCTGGTTTGCACTATGCCTTTCGTGAAAATAACAACGCTCGGCGAGCTGCCCGAGACCGGCGTGGCCGCGTTTGAGTACGCCGGCCGGCGCATTGCCGTGTACCGCGCCGGCGCGACAGTCTACGCCACCACCGACATCTGCTCGCACGAGCACGCCTACCTCTCTGAGGGCTGGCTCGACCCCGACGACTGCACGATCGAGTGCCCGCTGCACGGCGCGCGCTTCGATATCGCCAGCGGCGCGGTGCTCTCGCTGCCGGCCTACGAGCCGATCGCAACATTCCCGGTGCGCGTCGCCGGCGACGACGTGCTGATCGAGGTCGCGGCATGAGCCGCGCCGGCGGCTTTCTTGACGCATCGCGAACTCCGAAGTAGAATAGTTGAGTATCTTGAACAGTCTACTTCAGAATACACAGAAGGAGGTTTGCGATGGCCGAATACGCACATCCCGAGGTGCTTGTCGACACGGCGTGGGTTGCCGACCACCTGGATGACCCGAACGTACGGTTGGTCGAAAGCAACGAAGATATTCTGCTGTACGACCAGGGGCACATCCCCGGCGCCGTCAAGATCGACTGGGTGGCCGACCTGAACGACCCGGTGGTACGCGACTACCTCGACAAAGCGCGTTTCGAGCAGCTGCTGGCCGCCAAGGGTATCAGCAACGACACAACTGTGGTATTCTATGGCGACAAGAACAACTGGTGGGCAACCTACGCGCTCTGGGTGTTCAAGCTGTTCGGCCACGCCGACGCGCGCATCCTGAACGGCGGGCGCGCCAAGTGGATCGCCGAAGGCCGCGAGCTGACGCGCCAGGTGCCGAGCTACCCGGCGGGCAGCTACACCGCGCCCGAGCGCGACGACACGGCGATCCGCGCCTTCCGCGACCAGGTGCGCGAGCACATCAAGCAGAGCGGCACGGCCCTGGTGGATGTACGCAGCCCGCAGGAGTACAGCGGCGAGCGCACGCATATGCCCGAGTACCCGCAGGAAGGCACGCTGCGCGGCGGCCACATCCCCACCGCGGCGAGCATCCCGTGGGCCCAGGCGGTGCAGGCCGACAGCACCTTCAAGCCAATAGAAGAGCTGCAGGCGCTGTATGGCGGCAAGGGCATCACGCCCGACAAAGATGTGATCGCCTACTGCCGCATCGGCGAGCGCTCGAGCCACACCTGGTTCGTGCTGACGTACCTGCTGGGCTACCCGAAAGTGCGCAACTACGACGGCAGCTGGACCGAGTGGGGCAATGGCGTGGGGCTGCCGATCGAAAAGAGCTACCAGGGCTAAGGCAGGGCTCAAACCAGCGTTTCAGCTCACTGTGGCAAGCCGAACCTGTGAACTGAAGCATGCCTAAAGTTTTGAGTTTTGCGATTTGAGGTTTGAGCTGGGCTATCGCAGCTCAAACCTCAAAACCCTGAATTCAAAACTCGGAGGAATACGTGGATCGCCAGGAAGCCATCGAATTTCTACTCGACCATTACGAAAACCCGCGCAACAACGGCGCCTTCGAGCCAGTCGACGTGACCATGCCGGGCGGCAACCCCGGCTGCGGCGACGTCGTGACAATCTACCTCAAGGTGAACGACGCCGCCCAGGCGATCGAGCGCGTGGCGTTCGAGGGCAGCGGCTGCACTATCAGCCAGGCCGCCGCGTCGATCCTGACCGAGATGGCCAGCGACAAGCCGCTGGCCGAAATCGACACCCTGGACTTCAACGACATGATCGACATCCTCGGGCGCGAGGTGGTGAGCACGCGCCCGCGCTGTGCCACGCTGGCGCTCGGCACGCTGAAAGCCGCGATCACGAAGTATCGAACGGACAAAGTTCGGGCCGAGCTGGATCAGCCGAGGCAGGAGCCATGAGATACGCTGCCTCCTGATGCCCGACTCCTGCCTGCTGCTATGAACATCGACCTCACACAAGCTCAGATCGACCGGCGCGCCTCGCTGACCAGCCTGGTGGGCAATACGCCGCTCTTGCGCCTCGCGCGCATCGCCCCGGACCTGCCGGCCGGCGTGGCGGTGTACGCCAAAGCCGAGTGGTATAACCCCGGCGGCTCGGTGAAAGACCGCCCGGCGCTGTTCATGATCCGCGATGGCGAGCGTAGCGGCAAGCTGCGGCGCGGCGTGCGCATCGCCGACGCCACCAGCGGCAACACGGGCATCGCCTACGCCACGATCGGCGCGGCGCTGGGCTACCGCGTGACGCTGGCCCTGCCATCCAACGCCAGCCCCGAGCGCAAGCGCATCCTGCGCGCCCTCGGCGCCGAGCTGATCCTGACCGACCCGCTTGAGGGTACCGACGGCGCAGTTCGCGCCATCCGCGCGCTGGTGGCCGAGCAGCCCGACCGCTACTTTTACCCCGACCAGTATAATAACCCGGCGAATATTCAATCGCACTACGATACCACCGGCGCCGAGATCTGGGCGCAGACCGACGGCCGCGTGTCGCATTTCGTCGCGGCGCTGGGCACCTGCGGCACCTTCACCGGCGCCGGCCGGCGCCTGCGCGCCGAAAACCCGGCGGTGCGGCTGCTGGCCGTGCAGCCCGATGGGCCATACCACGCGCTTGAAGGCGTAAAACACCTGCCAACCACCGTGTTCGTTCCGGGGATCTACGACGCCACGCTGGCCGACGCGACAGTTGAGGTCAGCAGCGAGGAAGCCTTCGATATGGCGCGCTGCCTGGCACGCCTCGAGGGCCTGATGGTCGGCATCTCGGCGGCGGCTAACGTGGCCGCGGCGCTGCGCGTGGCGCGCACGCTTGAGCGCGGTGTGGTGGTGACGATCCTGTGCGATGGGGCCGCCAAATACCTGAGCGACCGCTTCTGGGACGCCGAGGCGCAGTGCGAGGCCGGCGACGGCATCTGATCTGAATCGATAGGGCCAAGCAGCATACTATGATCACACTATCCGACACCGCCCGCGCCGCCATCGAGCAGCACGCCGCGCAGAGCTACCCGCACGAGTGCGTGGGCCTGCTCGTCGGCCGGCTGGTGGGCGGCGCCAAGCACGTGACCGAGATCTACCGCGCGCCGAATACCTGGAGCGCCGAGGTGGGCCTGACCGACGCCGAGCACGAGCACTCGCTGCGCGACCGGTTCTACCTCGACCCGCGCGACTACATCAAAGCCGACCGCGCGGCGCGCGCCCAGGGCCTCGACATCGTCGGCTGCTATCACTCGCACCCCGATCACCCGGCCATCCCCTCCGAGCGCGACCGCGTCGGCGCGCAGGGCGTGGGCGGCGGCACGAGTTTTTCGTTTCTGATCCAGAGCGTGCGCGATGGGCAGGCCGCCGAGCTGACAAGCTGGCTGCTGAGCGAAGACGGCGCGCGCTTTATTGCCGAAGAGTGCATCTAGAACGGCAGGAGCGAAGCAGTCGCTCTTGGGCAGGCCAGCAGAGTGATGGGCGACTGCTTCGCCCTGATGTAAGGACACAGGAGTAGTACATGGCAGTAACCATCTCGATCCCCACCGCGCTGCGCCAGTATGCCGGCGGGAACGGCAGCGTCGCGCTCGAATCCGGCACGGTCGGCCAGCTGCTTGGCCAGCTCGTCGAGCAGCACCCCGCGCTCGGCAAGCAGCTGTATGGCGAGAGCGGGCAGCTGCGCAGCTTTGTGAACATCTACGTTGGCGACGAAGACATTCGCTACCTGCAAGGCCCCGACACGGACGTGCCCGACGGCGAAACGATCAGCATTATCCCGGCGATCGCGGGTGGAAATTAACCACGGAGACACAGAGAGCACAGAAGCTCTGTATGTTTGAAACCTCTGTGTCCTCCGCGCCTCTGTGGTGAAAATAAAGGTTATTCAATGTCAAACACCATACTTTCCAACGAAGAGATCAGCCGCTACTCGCGCCACTTGATCCTGCCTGAGTTCGGCATGGCCGGGCAGCGCCGCGTCAAGCAGGGCAGCGTGCTGCTGATCGGCACAGGCGGCCTCGGGTCGCCGCTGGCGCTGTACCTGGCGGCAGCGGGCGTTGGCCACATTGGCCTGGTCGACTTCGACGTAGTCGACGAGAGCAACCTGCAGCGCCAGATCGTGCACGGCACCGGCACGCTCGGCGTACGCAAGACCGAGTCGGCCAAGCGGCGCCTGGCCGACCTGAACCCGAATGTCGAGGTAACGACCTACGAGACGCAGATCAGCTCGGAGAACGCGCTCGAGATCATGCGGCCGTATGATGTGATCGTCGACGGCACCGACAACTTCCCGACGCGCTACCTGACCAACGACGCCAGCGTGATGCTGGGCAAGCCGAATGTCTACGGCTCGATCTTTCGCTTCGAAGGCCAGGCCACGGTGTTCTCGCCGAAGGATGGCGGGCCGTGCTACCGCTGCCTGTACCCTGAGCCGCCGCCGCCCGGCCTGGTGCCGAGCTGCGCCGAGGGCGGGGTGCTGGGCGTGCTGCCTGGCGTGATCGGCACCATCCAGGCCACCGAGGCGCTCAAGCTGCTGGCCGGCATTGGCGAAACGCTGATCGGCCGACTGATGCTGTACGACGCGCTTTCGATGCGCTTCCGCGAGCTGAAGCTGCGCCGCAACCCGCTCTGCCCGGTGTGCGGCGAGCACCCCAGCGTCACCGAGCTGATCGACTACGACCAGTTCTGCGGGATCGTGCCCGAGCCGGCCAAGCTGGCGTCCGAAGAGATCACGCCGGCCGAGGTGGCCGCGTGGCTCGGCCGCGCCGACCCGCCGTTTCTGCTGGACGTGCGCGAGCCGAACGAGTGGGAGATCGGCCACCTGCCAGGCGCCACGCGCATCTCGGTGAACGAGCTGCAGGGGCGCATGAACGAGCTCGACACCGCGCGCGAGATGGTGGTGTACTGCCGCAGCGGCGTGCGCAGCGGCCGGGCCGTCGATATGCTCAAGGCCGCCGGCTTCCGCAAGGTCAAGAACATGACCGGCGGAATCCTGCGCTGGTCCGACGACGTCGACCCGTCGATCCCCAAGTACTAGGGCCAATACCTCTCATACCAAATCCGGCTGATCACTTGCTGTATGGTGGAGGTTCGGGGGCGGCAATGCCGCCCCCGAATTTTTATATGCCCTGCCCGGCTTTGCCGGGCAGGGCATACCGAAAAGAAAGCGATCAAATGGGGAAGAGAGGTTCTGTTTCGGCCGCGAAACCCCAAACAGGCGCCAGGCGTCGTTTATACGGATGTTATTGGGAAGCGACGATACGCGGGAAGCTCGCCGCGAGCGCCCGCAAGGAGCAAGCCAATGCCCCCGCGCTCTGCCGCCCAGGCCGCCGATACGCTGCCGCTGCGCACGTCGGACGAGATCCAGGGCAATATTCTAGCCGGCTTCAACAAGGACTTCCAGACGTTTCTGTTCATCCAGCTGACCAATGCCGCGAAGGGCCGGGCCTGGCTGGGCGACCTGGCGCCGCGCATCGCCACCACGCGCCAGGTGGCCGCGTTCAACGACCAGTTCAGCGCGGCGCGGCGCGCCACCGGCGGCGACGACCCGCAGGCGCTGAAGGCCACCTGGGTGAACATTGGCCTCAGCGCCACCGGCCTGCGCAAGCTCGTGCCAGGGCTAGGCGGCGACATCCAGCGCTTCACAGCATTCGACCAGGGCGCGGCCGCACGCGCCGCCGACCTGCGCGACCGCGGCCTGAGCGCGCCCGAGCGCTGGCTCTTCGGCGGGCCAGGCCAGCCGCAGATCGACGCGGTGCTGACGATCGCCGCCGACGACCCCGGCGACCTGCAGCTGGAGATCGACCGCCAGCGCGCGCTGCTCTCGCAGCACGGCCATGTGCTGGTGTTCGAGCAGCGTGGCGAGACGCTGCCGGGCGAGCGCGCCGGCCACGAGCACTTCGGCTTCAAAGACGGCGTCTCGCAGCCGGGGGTGCGCGGCTTCCACCCGGCCGAGCCAACCAACCCGAACGAGCGGCTGGGCCACCCCGGCACCGAGATGATCGCCGCCGGCGAGTTTATTCTTGGCCAGGCCGACGAGAGCGGCACGCCGGCGAGCATCCCCGGCTGGATGGCCAACGGCTCATTCCAGGTGTTCCGCCGGCTCAGCCAGGATGTGCCGGGCTGGTGGGCGCAGGTGACCGCCAACGCGCAATCGCTGGCCGCGAACGACCCAATGCGCCTGCACGCCGAGCAGATGGCCGCCAAGCTGGTGGGCCGCTGGCGCAGCGGCACGCCGCTGGCACACGCCCCCGAGCAAGATTCAAGCGTGAGCGGCGAGCAGGGCAACCGCAACGACTTCAACTACGACGACGACGCCAACGGCTTCAAGACGCCGCGCTTCGCGCATATTCGCAAAATGTACCCGCGCAACAGCGGCTTCGGCGACCGCAGCCACAGGATCATGCGCCGGGGGATCCCGTTTGGCGCGCCATTCGACCCGGCCGCCGGCGCGGGCCACGGCCTCGACGGCGAGCGCGGCCTGCTGTTCAATGTGTTTCAGGCCAGCATCGAAAACCAGTTCGAGTTCTTGCAGCAGACGTGGGCGAACAATAACTTCTTCCAGCAGCCCGGCGACGGCCCCGACCCGGTGATCGGCGACGCCGACGACGCCAGCTGCACGTTCCACCGCGACGGCCGGCCCGACACCGCGCTGAGCTTCCAGCGCTTTGTGAACACCAGCGGCGCGCTGTACGCATTCGCGCCCTCGCTCACGACCATTCGTGGCATTGCCAGTGGCACGATCAACCCGCCGCCCGACGACACGCTGCACGTGGGCGACACGGCGTTTGTGCAGCGGGCCGGCGGGCTGCCGCTGCGCCTGCGCGACAAGCCCAGCCTGAGCGGGAAGGTGCTGAGCCTGCTGGCGCCGGGGACGCAGCTGACGCTGCTTGAAGGCCCACGCGCCGCCGATGGGCACCCCTGGTGGCGCGTGCGCGCCGTCGACGGGCGCGAGGGCTGGGCGGCCGGCGATAATATTCGCAAGCAGCCCGATTAGCCAGCAGGGCTTGCGCAGTTGGCGTGCTCTGCCTTCGGCAGAGCGCTCCTATCCTAACTCTATCGTGTACGTTTTTCCGCGCTCCGCGCGGAAAAACGTACACAGAAGTCTGCCGCAGGCTCTATCTTGTCGCTTTAGGAAGCCAAATAGCGCAGGTGCGTAGCTGTCAACCGAAACGAGAGAAATAATATGTAAAGCTAGCCGTAGTGCGCAGCCGAGCGCAGCGCGCGCATATTGCCCCACGGCGCCACTGTCGGCGCCACGCAGCCGGTCGAGAGGCACAGCGGGCGCGCCCCCAGCGAGGCGACTGCGGCGAGCGCCTGCGCGCGCACGCTCTCGGGCGAGCCTTCGACCAGATCCTGCTGGCTCAGGCCGCCAACGACCAGGCCAGGAAAGCGCCGCGCGCCCTCGGCCAGGCTAGGGCCGGTTTCGCGGTCGTGCCAGTTAAGCGCGTGCACCGGGTAGTCGGCCACGAGGTCGAAAAAGGTGTGGTGGCCGTGCAGGTGCAGCAGGTTGAAGCTGGCGCCCTGCGCGGCCTCAAGCACGTGCAGATCGAGCGGGCGGCCGACCTGCAGGTACTCGGCTTCGCTCATACACTCGGCCGAGGCGCGCTGCACGGCATAGAAGATCCCGTCGGCGCCGGCCTCGAGCGCGGCCACCACAAAGCGCACGGTTGTCTCGGCGATTACTTCGAGGCCAGCCAGAAACTGCTGGCGATGCTCGCGCAGGTGCACTAGGTCGAGGCCGCCGCCCACCAGATTCTTGGCCTGGGCCAATGGGCCAAACACCGTAGCGAGGATAGGGATATCGGGGCCGGCCAGCTGGCGAGTGGTGCGGATGGCCGCCAGGCAGCGTCCCAAGGCGCCGCCGTATACATCGAGCACGGGCAAGCGCGCCCAATCGGCAGGCGCCGTAACCGCGCGCTCGAGATATTCGCTGACGCCCTCGGGGTGGCCGCGATACGCCGCGCGGCAGCCCCAGCCAGCCACACTGTACTCGCTGCTCGGCGTCAGCTTGATGAAATCCCAATCGTACTGGGTTTGAAACGCCAGAGTCGACAGCGCCAGCTGCTCGGGGTCGGCGTCGTCGGCCGGGAAGTGACGCCAGAGCGCCACCAGCGGCCGGTCGGTCGGCTCGCCGGCGAGCGCGGCGGCCAGGCGTTCGCGCTTTGTCATCATGGCAGTCCCTTTTGTAAGGTATTCGTTTTTCGCGCTGTGGCAGAGCGGCGGCTCTGCCACAGTGCGAAAAGAGCATCTCGGGGGCGGCAAAGCCGCCCCGCGCCCCCACCAAGCGGGATGATTTGGACGTTCCGAGTTTCTAAAACTATAGTGCACGGAGGGACAGGCAGGGTTAAGCTATGCGCACCAAAGGATGCGCGTGCCGCTACTCGCCGGCCAAGAGGTCGAAGCGGGGGATATACGCGTCGAAATACGCGTTTTCGGGGCCGAGGAAGCGATACGTACCGTGCATATGGCCGGCGGGCGATTTGAGAATGCAGAAGCTGTTGTACTCGTGAACGGCGCCGGGGGCGAGCACCGGCTGGCGGCCGATCACGCCTTCGCCGGCGACCTCATACTCTTCGCCGATCGAGTCGTGGATGTGCCAGTGGCGCGCGAGTAGCTGAACAATGCGCTGGCTCACATTTTCGATGCGAATAAAATACGCGAACACGTAGCGCCCCAGCGCCGGAAGCGACTGCTCGGGCAAAAACTGCGGCCGCACGCTGATGCGAATACCTGCAGTCTCGCGGTAGTAAAATGGCCGGCGAGCGTTCATGGCTCTCCTGTCGTCAAATCCGCGCGGCGGGGCTTGCGTCCAGCGCCTGCACAAGCAGGGTCAGCGCCTGGTTCACCGGCGTGGGCACGCCCAGGCGGGCGCCTTCGCGCACGACCGCGCCATTGATTGTGGCGATCTCGGTCGGGCTGCCGCGCAGCACATCTTGTAGCATCGACGAGCGATTCGCCGCAGTGGCCTGTGCCACCGCCAGCACGTGCGCCAATGGATCGGCGTAGGGCAGCGCGGTGCCGCGCGCGCGGGCCACCGCCGCCGCCTCGGCCACCGCC
>CALLYN010001032.1 GCA_937858455.1 uncultured Kouleothrix sp. | reverse complement strand
AGCCGCTGGCGCGCGCGCGCCGCCGGCAGGTGCAGCCGAGGGCGGCGAGCGCCAATCTGGCGTATGGCGTCGATGTTCAGCAGCCGCATACGCCGCCGCGATGGCGGCGGCAGCTGCAGCCGGTCGAGCACGACCTGCGCGATCTGGGTGGCGCCGTCGCGCGGCACGGCCTCGGCCAGCCGCGCGACCGTCGCGGCGTAGGTGGCGGGATCCATCAGGCCATCGATCGCCGGCACGATCCGATCGGGCGTGGGGCAAAACGCGCCAAGCTCGCGGTTCAGCACCAAGTCGATGTTGCCGCGCTCCTGCATACCCACCGCTTCGGTCACAATCACTGGCCGGCGCATTACCAGCGCCTCCATCAGCGTGCCGGGGCCAGCCTTGGTGACAATAATATCGCTGGCGGCCATCAGCACTTCCATGTTATTCACAAAGCCATAGATGCGTATCGAAGGCCGCAGGCCCAGCGCCTCAAGCTCGGCGCGCAGGCTGGCGTTTTTACCAGTGACGACCAGCAGCTGCAGCGCGGGGTAGGCTTGTTCGAGCGTCAGTACTAGCTCGCGCAGCTGGCCCGAGCCAACGCCGCCGCTGGTGATCAGCAGGGTGAATGGGTCAGGCTCGATGCCCAGCGTGGCGCGCGCCTCGCGGCGGGTGCCGGCGTAGGCCGCGAATTTAGGATGCACCGGGAAGCCGGTGCGCACCAGCTTGCGCGCCGGGAAGCCGCGCCGCAGCAGCAGCTGGTAGGCTTCCTCGGTTGGCACAATACACAGCTCGGCGCCTGGGTCGGCCCAGGCCGAGTGCAGGCTCACCAGGTCGGTCACAACCGTAACGAAGTGAAACGAGAGCCGGTAGGTGCGGCGGGCGTTGCCGATAAGCCGGTTGACCAGCGGGTGCACCGAGACGACCAGGTCGGGGCGGGTTTCTTCGAACACGCGCACAATATTGCGGTGCGCCGAAAGGTAGACAAACTGGGTCAGCGCGTCGATCCGGCGGCGGCCGTCGGTCATCTGGAACATCAGGTCGAACACCGACAGCCAGCGTGTCGAGAGCTGATTATACAGGTCGGGCGCGTCCTTGATCAGCGGCAGCCCGGTGCTGGTGAGCATATCGACAATATGGCGGTCGACCGTGCCATCGGCTAATTGCGCCAGCGCCGCATCGATAGCGGCGGCGCCGGCGCGGTGGCCGCCGCCAGTGTCGGAGATTGCAAAAAGCACACTAGGAGTATGATCCACGCAGGGCTCCTCGTAGCCGCTGGCACATACCGGAAGGTGCCGCCAGCTTGCGGCCAGTATCCTACCATACAGCGTACGATCGTGTAAAGCTTGCATGGGTATGCTATAATCCCTGGGTGAAAATTATCGTGGCGATTTCCGGGCAAAGTCGACATGATACCAGCCCAACCCACACACACCTCGGCGCCGATCGGACGCTCGGCCCAGCCGTTACTGCCACTGAAGCTCACGCCTCCGCCGCTTCGCGACGGCGTACTGCTGCGGCCCGATCTGCAAGCGCTGCTGCCCGAGGTGCGCCTCCAGCCGCTCACACTTGTCGTGGCGCCGGCCGGCTACGGCAAGACGACGCTGCTCTCGCAGTGGGTGCAAGAGCTTCAGCGCACCAGCGCGCCGGTGTGCTGGCTGACGCTCGACCGCGGCGAGCGCTACCCGGCCATGTTTCTGGCCTACCTGATCCGCGCGTTTCAGTCGGTGGCGCCGCACCTGGGCGAAGAAGCCTGGCGCGTGCTCTCGGGCGCCTCCAACATGCAGCGCGACTGGCCGCTGGTCGCGGGGTCGCTCTGCAGCGATCTGCAGCGCATGCTGCCCACCACCACCTTTCTGTTCCTCGACGATCTCCAGCAGGTGACCGAGTCGGCGGTGATCGGCCAGATCCTGGGCTACCTGCTGCGTGCTGCCCCGCCGACGCTGCGGATTGTGGCGGCCTCGCGCCGCGCGCCGACATTCGCGCCGATCTCGCGGCTGCGCGCCGAAGGCCAGCTGATGGAGTTATCGCAGCGCGACCTGCACCTTTCAGCCGATGAAGCGCGCCAGCTGCTGCTGGCCCAGGGCGTGACGATCGACGACGCCGACCTGGCGCTGCTGCTGGGCCGCACCGAGGGCTGGGCGCTCAGCATTCAGCTGGCGGCGCGCGCGCTGGCCGGCCAGCCGACCGAGCGGCGCAACGATTTCCTGCAGGCGCTCGCCGGCAGCCAGCAGCAGCTGCTGCACTACCTGGCCACCGAGGTGCTGGCCGACCTGCCCGATGAGCTCATCGATTTTCTGCGGCTGGCCGCCATCCCCGAGCGCTTCGACGCCGCGCTGCTGGCCGAGGTGCTAGGCCGCGACGACGTTGCCTACCTGCTGGGCCGCGCCCAGGCGCTGGGGCTGCCGATCCTGCCGCTCGACGAGCAGGGCGACCAGCTGCGCTTTCACCCGCTTTGGCGCGAGCTGCTGCTGCACTACGATGCGCGCCCCGACGAGCTGCCCCACGACGAGCCCGCCGGCGAGGGCGCGCCGCCATCGCACGAGGCCAAAGATATCCACCGGCGCTTTGGCCAGGCGCTCGAGGCGCGCGGCGACCTCGACGAGGCGCTGAGCCACTACGCCAGCGCTGGCGCCACTGGCGAGCTGGCCCGCGCGCTGCGCCAGCGCGCCTGGCCGCTGCTACAATCGCCGCGCCGCGAGACTGTGCGCCGCTGGCTCGATCAGCTGCCGGCCGATGCGCGCGAAGGCGATACCGAGCTGCTGTACATGTGGGGCTACAGCCAGATCGTCAACGCCCCCGACCTGGCTATCAGCGCGATCGAGCGCGCCGCCGACCGCTACCACAGCACCGGCCAGTTCGACCGTGAGCTACGCGCGCTGGCCGACCTGACGGCGCTGCTGTACCTGCGCGGCCGCCCGCCTTCGTTTGTGGCCTGCTGTGTGCGCGCGGTGCGCGCCGCCAACCGCGTGCGCGATGCGTGGTCGCGCGGCGCGGCGCTGGTAGGTGTCATGGCCCTGCTCTACACCAAGGGCCGCTACCTGGCGGCGCTGCGCGTGGCCCGTCAGGCGGCCGGGCACCCGCTTTCGCCCGCGTGGCACTGGCTGATGGCAATGCTGGCAGCCTCGATCAACAACCAGCTCGGCATGCCCTCCGATGCGCTCGGCATTGTCGACGCTACGCTGCGGCTGCCGCAGATCGACCACGACGACCGTATGCGCCAGAATTTGCTGCGGCACCGCGCGTTTGCGCTCGAGCTGCTTGGGCAAACCGGCGAAGCTGCGGCGCTGGCGCTCGACGCGCACCGCCACCTTGCCGACTACTATCGCGACGGCAGCGCCGGGCTCAGCGCCCAGCAGCTCGCGCTCCTGCTGATGCTTCAGGGCCGGATCGACGAAGCCTCGACTTACATTCTGCAGGCGCGCACCGCGTTTCACGACATGGGCGCGCTCGAGCCGCTGGCAGGCCTGCAGGCGCTTGAGCTCTACGGCCAGCTGCTGCGCGGCCAAGGCGCCCGCGCCAGCACCGCCGTTGGCACAGTGCTGCGCCGGCTCGACGAGGCGGAAGGGCTCAACCGCGACCTACGCCTGCGCCTGCTGCTGACGCTGGTGTTGGGTGAAGGAGGCCAGCCCGAGCGCGCACTGGCGCTCATGCGCGATCTGGCTAGCGAGATGCAAGCAGGCGGCTACCGCCTGTTTCTGGCCTGCGCACAGCTGTACGCGGCCTACCTGGCCAGCCAGCTCGGCGACGCCGAAACCCAGGCCGGCATGCTGCGCGCCGGGTGGGCAACCTTCGCCGCCGAGGGCCAGCGCTACCTGCCGATCGTGCCACCAGCCGCGCTACGCCACATCACCGTCGCGGCGCTGCAGCTTGGCCTGGCGCCTGAAAGCGTCAGCGGCGTGCTGCAAACCCAGCTACCCGAGCAGGCGCTCGACATTCTGCGCGGCCTGATCGACGCCCCCGACGCCACCGTGCGCACGAATGTCGCCCAGCTGCTTGGCGAGCTTGGCACCGCCGCGGCCTACCCGTCGCTGCGCGCGCTGCTGAAAGATCGCAGCGCGCCGGTGCGCCAGGCCGCCGAACAAGCCCTCGGCCGGCTGGTGTACCGGCCGCCGTACAAGCTGCGCGTGCGAACGCTTGGCGCATTCGCGGTATGGCGCGGCGACCTGGAAGTGCGCGACCGCGATTGGCGCAGCAGCAAGGCCCGCCAGCTATTCCAGCTGCTGCTGACCGAGCGCGGGCGCGCGTTGCCGCGCGACCGCGTGCTCGAGGCGCTGTGGCCCGAGATGGACTCCGACGCCGCATCCAATAACCTGCGCGTGACGCTGAACCGCCTAAGCAAGGCGATCGAGCCCGAGCGCCCGGAAGGCGCGCCGCCGGCGTATGTCGTGCAGCAGGGCGAGACATACGGCTTCAACGTCGCCAGCGACCACCAGATCGACGCAGCCGACTTCGCCGAGGCGGTTGCCGAAGGGCAGCGCGCGGCGCGGCGCGGGCAGCGCGCCGCCGCTATCGCGGCGTTCCGCAGCGCGATGGGGCTGTATCGCGGGCCATACCTCCCCGATAACATGTACGAGGATTGGACGGTGGTCGAGCGCGAGCGCCTGGCCATGCTGTTCAACGATGCCGCGATCCGCCTAGGCGCACTGCTGCTTGAAGAAGGGCTGGCGCACGACGCGATCGGCCTGGCGTGGCGCGTGCTCGAAAACGACCGCGCCCACGAGGAAGCGTACCGCCTGCTGATGCGCGCCCACGCGTCGCTTGGCGAGCGCAGCACCGCGTTGAGGCTCTACACCCGCTGCGTGGCGATGCTGCGCGAGGATCTGGCCGTCGAACCAATGGCCGAGACGGTAGCGCTCTACAATGCACTGCGCGAAATGCGCTGATGATCACTCGCTTTATGTTGGGGGTTTGGGGGCGGCTTCGCCGCCCCCAACTTTCTTTTTGTGTTGCACTCCGTGGCGAAGCCACGGAGTGCAACACAATCGATACGTGATCAAGCGAACAGCGTATGATACCAAATCCGGCTGATCGCTTGGATTATGGTGGGGGTTCGGGGGCGGCTTTGCCGCACAAGAAAACACGAGTAATCAAACGGAGTTGGTATGAGATGCTGCTTGGTACAAAATCCTGGCAGGGCATACCAAAAAGAAAGTGATCAAACGGAGTTGGGCCAGAAACGCGTGCGCGCTACTCAAAAAAATAAAGACCGGCCACCAGGCCGGCCTTCACGCTATTGAGCCCGAGCTGCTATTCAGGATCGACCGGGGCCTCGAATGAGAGAAGAAACGATCGCCGACTGGATACTTGATCTTCGATAAATGCCAGCATATCCTGCACGCGCTCGAACTGCCGCTCGTAGCCACTGCTCACGTGCTGAATGCGCCCGCGCCACGGGCGCGCCCCGGACTCCACAGGCTCATCGACAACTAGTCGTAGCAAGAACGACTCGACTCGCCGGCCTTTCATTGGCTGGTCTCCTAACAAGGCGTATCAGCCGCAAAAATCGCTGACAAGCCAAGTATAGTTCCCAGCCATTACCTGCCGATTACCGTCGCGCGAGCGCCGTGACCACATTCATTAGGTAGCTCACGGTCACCCGGTCGCCGGGCTGCGGGGCATCGTAGGCGCTCTCGGGGCCGATACGCGCGCTGCGCACAGCGTCGGGCGCATCGTCGTGGGTGTACTCGATGTCGTAGAAGCGCGTGCCGTGGATGTCGATCAGCCGCACCGCGCGCAGCGTGGCCGGCTTGCTTCCGCCCATGATCATCGCCTGCTCCTCTTCTCTGCCTGGGGCATGTTTCAAAACCTGCTATGTGAGCTTTATGCCGTTGGGATGTTTGGGGGCGTCAGCGCTCCAAGAATGAACATTCTTTGTGCCGCACTATGAATCGCAAATCGCTTCATAGTGCGGCAAAGGCAAGCGTTTTAGGGCGGCGAAGCCGCCCCAAGCCCCACCACTAGGGTATAGCGCTCGCTTCCCGCAGCACATAGCGCCGCACGGCCGCCGCCACGCCACCCGCACCGGCCGCAGGCGCGATCCAATCGGCGATGGCGCGCACGTCGGGCTGTGCATTGCCAACCGCAACGCCCACGCCGGCCATGCGCAGCATGGCGATGTCGGCCTCGGCGTCGCCGATCGCCAGCACTGCGGCGCAATCGATCGCCCAGCGCGCGCACAGAAACGCCAGCGCGGACTCTTTGGTGGCATCGGCGTGGGTAATTGTCGCATCGGCGAGCGATCCGTCGGTGTGGTAGTGGCGCACAAAGCGCAGCGGCGCGGCGCCGAACTCGCGCATCAGCAGCGCCGCGCCAGCCTCGCCGCGCACAATAAAGCGGCTTGGCGCGCGGTCGATTGCCGGAAGCATCGCCGCGACATCGGTGCCGGTTGCCTGGATATGCGCGGCCGGGTGTGAGCGTGGCCGGTAGTAGTTATGCTCGTCGATCGTGGCCAGCAGTGGTAATTCCTGCTGGTCGGCCAGGGCGGCGATGGTGCGCGCCAGCTCGAGCGGGATGGTCAGCGCCTGTAGCTCAGCGCCAGCTTCGTCGAAGATCGTCGCGCCGCCATTGCACACCAGCGTACACGGCATGCCCAGCAGCCCGGCAATGTGCAGCGCCGAATCGCGCTTGCGAATTGTCGCCAGCGCCACGCGCACGCCGCGCCGCGCCGCCTCGGCAAGCGCCAGAGCATTTTCGGGAGGCAGCGCGCCGCGCTCGTCGATCAGCGTGCCGTCGATGTCGGAAACAATCAGGCGTATCATAGGGCATAGTATACAGCATGCCTTAGCCCACCACCACCACGCTGCGCGTCACGAAAGACCAATCGTTACTGGTGTGGGCATAGATGAACAGCATGTGTTGGCCAGGCGCGAGGCCGCGCGTATCCCAGGCGAACTGAAAGCCCGAGGCGCGGAAGCGCTCGTTGCTCAGCGCGGCCGCGACATCGGCGCGATCGAGCGCGTAGGACGCCTCGCCGATGAAGCTGCCCTGGCCGGCCGGGCCGTCGAGGTACAGGTGCACGTGGTCGACTCCGCTGCCGGCGCCGCCGGCGTGATCGACGGCCCAGCCTTGCACGGTAACGGTGCCGCTCACAGTCGCGCCGTCGGCCAGCGCATCGACGTCGATCTGAGCTGTTTCTTCATTGGCGGCGGCATCGTCGTGGGGCTGAGCCGGGGGCTGGCTCGCGGCTGCGGGAATGCCCTGGTTGAGCAGCGGATCAGTGTACGGGCACAGCTTCTGATCGCCACGGTACAGGTACATGCGCGCGCAGCTGTTGTCGTAGCGGCCGCGCCCGCTGTGGATGCTCCAGCCCGAGAGCGTCAGGCCATTGATCGGCACGTCCTGGCCGTTGTGCTTCAGGCCGAAATGCAGGTGCGGCGCGGTGGCGTAGCCACCCTCGCAGGCGGCCTCGCGCGGCGTGTTGGCGATATTGGCGATACGCTCGTTGGCCTGCACCGTGCCCGAATCGCGCAGGATGTGCTCGACATGGTAGTACACGGTAGTCCAGCCGTCGGCGTGGTCGATCTCGAGGCCGCACGACGAAGTTTTACGAATAGTTCCGGCGGCGGCGGCCACCACCCAGATCTGGCTGGTATCCGACTTCCAGCGCGGCCACGGGCGGCCGACGCTGAAGTCGACCGCCTCTTTATGCGCGCCGTGAATGCCATTGAACGTCCAGGATTCGCCAACCGGGAATGGCAGCTGCAGCAGGTCGGGCGGGGGCAGCGCCGGATCGGCGGCGGCGGCGGAGGCGGCGGGGAAGATCGCGAGCAGCAGGGCGCCTAGCAAAAAAGCGAGAGCAATTCGACGCAATCGACAGGCTCCTTCGGCGGCAACGAGGCCGCGTAGGCGCGCAAAACAAGACGCGCACAGACGAATAGCGCCAGCTTAGCGAGCGGCAGCAGGGCCGCTATGCCAATTCAGTTGAAGGTTTGGTTGCCATCGGTGCGGCGATTATACACGAAGTTGCGCTTCGCGCAAGTTGGAATTTAACGCGGCTTTTACTTACTCAGGGGGTGAATCTTTTCTTTTGGGCGGTCTCGGCCACTGCGGTGGCCGAGACCGCCCAAAAGAGTAGTTTCTGGGGGCGGCGCAGCCGCCCCCAGGCCCCCACCGCGCAAACGGCGATCTGGCTCGGCCACAAGAGTGTTTTCTGGGGGAGCGCAGCCGCACCCAGGCCCCACCGTGCAAACGGCGATCTGGCTCGGCCACAAGAGTGTTTTCTGGGGGAACGCAGCCGCCCCCAGGCCCCACCGCGCAAACGGCGGTCTGTCTCGGCCACAAGAGTGTTTTCTGGGGACGGCTACGCCGCTTCCAAACCGCATAAGCGGTGTTGTTTCGCAAGCTGGCTTGATTGGGATGGGGGGAGGTATCCGGGGTGCTACTCGCAGACGCGCAGCGCCACGATGGTCATGTCGTCGTGGGGTGGCATGGCGCCCATGAAGCCGCGCGCCGCCGCGAGGATGGATTCGACCACACTGGTAGGCGCGGCGCAGCCGCTGGCGGCGAAGGCCGACTCGAGCCGCTCAAAGCCCCACAGCTCGCGCTCGGCGTTCATGGCCTCAACAATGCCGTCGCTCACCAGCAGCAGGCAATCGCCGGGGCGCAGCGCCAGCACCTGCTGGGCGTAGCTGGCGGTATGCATCGCGCCAAGCGGCAGGCCAAAGCTCTCGATGTAGCGCACCTGCCCGGCGCGCCACAGCAGCGGCGCGACCAGGCCGGCGTTGGCGATCCGCGCCTCGTAGCCGTGCCCGTCGAGCACCACGCTAAGAAACGCGGCATTCTGGCGGCTCTGCATCATGCGCGGGGCCAGGCTGAGATTGCAGGCGCTCAGCAGGTCGCCCTGGTCGTCGTAGGTATCGACAAGCGTCTCGAATGTGTTGAGCGCGAGCGCCATCAGCAGCGCGGCCGGGATGCCCTTACCGCTGACGTCGCCCACCGCCACGCCCAGGCGGCCATCGGCGAAGGTGTGGTAGGCGAAAAAGTCGCCGCCAACCTCTTTCGCAGGCAGCGAGCTGCCGGCCACCTCGATGTTCGGCAGGGTTGGCGTGGCGTGGGGCAGAAGGCTAAGCTGGATGGTGCGCGCCGCCGCCAGCTCGCTGCGCACGCGCTCCTGGGCCTCAAGCGAGCGCGCCAGCTCGGCGGTACGCCGGCCGACCTCGGTCTCGAGGTGCTGGTTGAGCTGAATGAGCGGGTTGAACAGCTGCTGGCGCACGACCTCGTAGGCCATAAACAGCGTGCCGATCGCGATCGTGTACGTCTGCACCGCGATCGCCGGGCTGAGCAGCGCCGCAACGGTGGTGGCCACCACAATCAGCGCGCCAATCAGCAGCGGGCGGTGGCTGCGCCAGGCGGCGTTGCGCGCCAGCAGATACAGCGCCACGCCTTCGTAGAGGTAGTGGAACGCCGAGAGCGCGCTGGCAGCCGGCGAGATGCCGAAATCGATCCCGCCATCAGCGCCGCGGCGCACATCGGTGACCACCGCGTTCTCGATCAGCAGCAGCACGAACAGCGCGTAGATCACCAGCGCGAGCAGGTTGGCGGCGAGCCGCCAGCGCCGCCCGATCGGGTAGAAGCTTTCGATAAACCAGAACAGCGTGACGCCGACAAGCGCGAAGCCAAGCGCCACCCAGTTCATCAGCGCGGCAGGGCTGCCGCCGAGCTGCGGCACATTCACCAGCAGGCGCGCCACAATGCTGAAGCCCATCCAGACGATTATCGCCACTAGAAACAGCGCGAAGCTCTGGTTGGTCCAGCGGCGCGGGCCGAGCCATACCACCAGCAGCAGCGCGGCGAGCGCGACTGTCAGCGTGATTGCGTTAGCGGCCTGGGCGATCCAGAAGAACGATGTCATACTCGTTTGGGGCCTGGCGACGCACCAGGCGGGCAAATCAGAAAGTACCCTAGAATCAACGCAGGTTCGCGAGTGTTTTCGCGAACCTGCGCCGGTATGCGTTTCTATGTAATACTAGCTCTGTTCTCTTTCTTTTTGAGATGGCCTGCACGGCGAAGCCGGGCAGGCTATCTCAAAAAGAAAATTTCGGGGGGCGGCGAAGCAGCTCCCGAACCCCCACTATACAGCAAGTAATTAGCCGAATTTGGTATGGCCGCATGAACGCCGGCGGCACCGCGCTATGTGGCGTGCGGGTGGCCAGGCGGCGGCGTGGCCACGCGCTGCTGCTTCTCGATCGCGATCAGCAGCACGGCGATGTCGGCCGGGTTGATGCCGGAAAGCCGGGCGGCCTGGCCAAGCGTAGCCGGCTGGAACCGCGCCAGCACCTGGCGCGCCTCGTTGCGCAGGCCACGGATCGCGGCGTAGTCGAGGCCTGGCGGCAAACGGCGCGACTCCATCTTGCGCATGCGCTCGACCTCGCGCTGCTGCTTGGCGAAGTAGCCGCCGTACTTGGCCTGCACCTCGGCCTGCTCAGCCACGTCGGGCGGCGCGTCGGGCAGGCCGAGCGCCGGGCGGATCTGGGAGTAGCGCACCTCGGGCCGGCGCAGCAGCTCCTCGGCGGTCATCTCGGCGCTGAGCGGCGCGACGCCATGCGCCGCGAGTGTGGCATTGACGGCGGCCGAGGGGAACACCCGGCGACCGCGCAGCTCGGCCAGCAGCGCCTCGGCGTGCTCGCGCTTGCGCTCG
>CALLYN010001031.1 GCA_937858455.1 uncultured Kouleothrix sp. | reverse complement strand
CTCTACGCGATCCTGATGCTGGGCCTGCTCGGCTTTCTCGTGCTGGCGACGGCGCGGCGCGAGGCGCGGATGCAGCGGCGCCAGGCGGCCGGCGTGGCCAGCCCTGAGACGCTGCCCGGCACCTTCAGCGTGACGATGCACAGCGACTGTGCACTCATCCCGATCGACGGCCCCATCTTCCGGCGCGCGAACATGTTTATGGATTTCTCGGGCGGCACCTCGACCGAGTATCTGAGCCACGACATCCGCGCAGCGCTCGACAGCGAGCGGGTGCGGTCGATCCTGCTGCTGATCGACAGCCCCGGCGGCGAGGCCAAGGGCATCCACGAGCTGGCGCAGCAGATCTTTGCGGGGCGCGACCGCAAGCCGATCCATGCCTACACCGACGGCGACTGCTGCTCCGGCGCGTACTGGCTCGCGGCAGCGGCACACCAGATCACGCTGGACGACTCGGCGCTGATCGGCAGCGTCGGCGTGGTGCTGACCGTCGAAGACCCGCAGCACGCGCTCAACGACGACGGCACGATCGAGATTGTCAGCAGCATGAGCGATCTCAAGCGGCCCGATCCGCACTCCGAGGAGGGCCGCGCCGCGCTGCAAACGCTGGTTGACGATCTCGGCTGGCTGTTTGTCGACCGGGTGGCCGAGTATCGCAGCATGACCCGCGCGGCCGTGACAAGCGTGCGTGGCGGCGTGCTCGTGGGCCAGCGCGCGGTCGATGCCGGGTTTGCTGATGCGCTCGGCTCGTTTGCCTCGGCGCTCACTGCCTGCCAGCAGGCTGGGCGTACCACCTCGGGCGGCGCGCTCGCGCTGTCTGCTCCGATCCCCCTAGCTACGGAGGAATCTCCAATGCCAACCGAACAGGATACCGCGCTCTTGGCCGCCGCCTTGGGCGTGCACGCGGCGGACGCCTCGGCGGATGTCAGCATGGAAGCGCGGCTGAACGCCCGCATCAACGAGCTGGAGGCGCGGATCGCCAGCCAGCAGCAGACGATCGACGCCCAGCAGCAGACGATCGCGACCCTCACCGCCGAGATGCGTGAGCGCACCGGCGAGCAGGCAGAGAACGCTGTGACCTTCAAGGCGCTTGAGACGCGCGTTGCGCAACTCGAAGGCGAGGCGCCAACCGTCGCGGGCGGCTACCGCGCCAGCGTGAACGCGCCGCAGGCGCCTGCGGCGCTGGCCGCGAACGCGCCCTACGACGATCCCCTGGATTCGTTTCTCGGCGGCTAGGCGTCGGGCCTGGCTGTGTCGTGTCGTTCATCATCCATCACAGGAGTATCTATGTTGCACTCTGCACTCAGCCCGGCGGAGGCGCGCCAGCTGGCCGCCTTGCAGGCGCGGGCGGGCGGCACGAACCTCCAGGCCGCCGCCACCCCCTCCGGCCAGTACCTGCACGGTATTGGCGGCACCTTCTCGCCGTTTGGCGTCGATCCCGCCATCGTCAACGCGATGGTGCTGCCCGACAATTCGCTGCGCTCGTATCTGCCCTGGTTCAAGGCGCGCTACGACTACGCGCTGTTTGAGATCCTGACCGCGCAGGCGGCCAGTTCCGGCAGCGACGCCACCACGGCCTGCGCCACCGGCAAAGTGCCGGGCGGCCTGTCGGTGTGTACACAAGCACTGCCGTTTGGCGAAATCCGTATGGCCACGCGCGCACTGCAGCTCAACAAGATCGGCCGCCGCATCAACCGCGCCGAAATGGCCGACTATCGGCTGATCGGCGACCCGCTCTCCGTCGTACCTGTGCCGGCCGAGCTGAAAACCAACACGCTGCTCGACGAGAAGAAGGCGCGCATCCGCGAGATGCTGTTCGCGATGGATCGGGATTACGGCGGCTGGGATATCACCGGCACGCCGGCGAATCTCAACACTGCGGGCATGAAGCAGTACTACGGCCTGGAGACCCAGATCAATGTGGGCCACCAGGACGCGCTCACCAGCCCGCAGGCGCTCTGCCCGGCCGCCGATAGCTGGGTCGACACCACGCTCTCCGGCACCGCCTGGTCGTCGAACGCCCCGGCGATCGTGCGCCGCATCCACGACGTGGTGCGCCGGCAGGAGGATCTGGCGGTGCGCACCGGCCTGGCACCCGTCGAGTTCGGCTTCGTGATGCAGTACGCACAGTTTATCGAGCTGACGTACTACTGGCCCTGCAATGTCTACACGATGGGCTGCACCGGCCCGAGCGGCACGGAAATCAGCCTCGACGGCGCCGCGCTGACCGCGCTGCGCGCCGACATGCAGGAGAATCGCTACCTGCTCGTGGCCGGCAAAAAGTACCCGGTGCTCACCATCGAGTTTTTGAGCGAAACCAACCCCGCGGCCGGCGTGTACGCCTCCGACATCTACTTCCTGCCGCTGCGCAGCCCGCGCTTCGTCGATACGCAGGGGTGGATCACCTACTACGAGTATCTCGACTACAACCAGACGCTCGGGACGGCCGCGCAGAGCGTGCTGGAGGGCTACCCGAACAGCCGCTTCATGATCATCGGCGACGGCCGCTTCCTGCTGTACGAGATCGAGCAGACCGGCATCTGTCTGCAGTGGGGCGCGGTAACCGAGCCCCGCCTGATCTGCAAGGCGCCGTTTCTGGGCGCCCGGTTCACCGGCATCCGCTACACCGATGGCGTGCCGGCGCGCTCGGGCATCCCAGGCGATGCGAACTACGCGGCCGGCGGCGTCAGCACCTACGCGGCGCCGACCTACCAGACCCCCATCTAGCGCGGGCGGCAGCGCCCGCTGTGCGGCGGGGCAGGCGCATCTGCCCCGCCCGAGGATCGCGCAATGGCCTGCAACTGCAGCAGCGGCACCGCCGCAAGGAGTGCATGGATGACCGATCAGAATCCGCCCGCCGGCGCCGAGCGTTACGAGTGGCTCGGCCGCAACCTGGGCAGCATCACGCGCACCAACCCCGACACCGGCAACAACTACCGCGTGGGCTTCAATATGGACGACCGCTTCGTGTGGATCGCGCCCGAGGATCTGGCCTGGGCGCAGGCCCAGCCCACGGTGGCGCTGGATCGGCCCGATGAAGACCGGTTCGCGGGCTATGTCGGCAGCCTGTTCGGTCTCGGGCTCGATGCCGTGCGCGAGCGCGACAGCGTGCCTGACGACGCCAAGCGCTTCCACGCCGGCTGGCTGGCGCGCCAGGTGCGCAATCGCGACGGGCTGGTGGCGGTGTTGAGCGACTATTTTCAGCTGCCGGTGCGCGTGGAGGAGTTCTGCGGCCACTGGATGCGCCTGTCGCCTGACGACCGTGCCCGCCTCGGGCGGCACGACAAGGGCCTGACGCTTGGCCTCGGTATCACCGCTGGCGGTCGTATCTGGGACCGGCAGCACAAGATCAGGATCTGGCTCGGCCCGCTTGACGAGGCGCAATACCGCGCCTTGCTGCCGGGTGGGCGGGCGCTGCGCGCATTGGTCGACTGGGTGCGGCAATACCTCGGTTTCGAGCTGGAATGGGATGTGCGGCTCACCCTGCTGGCCGCCGACGTGCCCAGGGCGCGCCTCGGGCGCCACGAGCGGCTGGGCTGGACCACCTGGCTGGGCCAGCGCCGGGGCGGCCATGCCGCGGCCGACCTGACGCTCGATGCGGAGCGGCTCGTCTATACAACCATGCAAGCGA
>CALLYN010001030.1 GCA_937858455.1 uncultured Kouleothrix sp. | reverse complement strand
AACTTGCCTGCGCCCATATTTTGTGTGACATGGCAATTTACGGATAGACACTTAACGAATGCGGCCGAAGAATGCGCGCACGTCGCCAATGAACAGGTCGGGCGCTTCCATTGCCGCGAAGTGGCCGCCGCGCTCGAACTCCGACCAGTGTACAACCATGTTCGTCTTCTCGGCGAAGCGCCGTATCGCGACATCGGTGGTGAACACCGCCACGCCTACAGGCACGCTGGAGCGCTGCTTCGGCGCCCACATACTCGCGTCGTGGAAGCGCTCGTAGTATGCGTTGGCCGACGACCTGGCGGCGCCGGTTAGCCAGTACAGCATCACATTCGTCAGCATGCGATCGCGGCCGATGGCTGCCTCGGGCAGCTCTGCCGCCGGATCGCTCCACTCCTTGAACTTCTCGACGATCCACGCGAGCTGCCCCACCGGCGAGTCGGTCAGCGCATACGCGATGGTCTGCGGCCGGGTGCCCTGCAGCTGCATGTAGGCCATCTGGTCGTCCCGAAAGTGCTTATGCAGCGCCAGGCGCCGCTGCTCGCCCTCGCTGAGGTTGGCCATGTCGGCCGGGTCGCCACTGGGGAATGTGACCAGCGCGTTGACGTGCACGCCCACGACGTGCTCGGGAGCAATGCGGCCGATCTCGGGAGCGATGAACGCGCCTATGTCGCCGCCCTGGACGCCATAGCGCTCGTAGCCGAGCCGGGCCATTAGCTCGGCCAAGGCTCTGGCGACGCGGCCGTCAGTCCATCCCGGCTCGCTCAGCGGCTGAGAAAACCCGTGGCCGGGGAGCGACGGGATGACCAGGTGAAAGGCTGGTGCCGTGCTGTCGCCGTGGCCGCGCGGATCGATCAGCGGCTCGACGACATCGAGGAACTCGACGAACGAGCCCGGCCAGCCGTGGATGAGCATCAGCGGCGTGGCGTCTTCCTCGGCCGAGCGCACGTGCAGGAAGTGAATGGTCTGGCCGTCGATCTCGGTGGTGAACTGCGGGTAGGCGTTTAGCCGCGCCTCCTGCGCGCGCCAATCGTAGCTACTGCGCCAGTACTCGGCCAGCTCCTTCAGGTAGCCTAGCGGCACGCCACGGCTCCAGCCGACGCCCGGCAGCTCGTCGGGCCAGCGAGTGCGCGCCAATCGTTCAGACAGGTCGTCGAGCGCGGCCTGCGGGATGTCTACGGTGAATTCGTGCATGTCCATGCCTTGTTCTCCTTTCGCACTTCTCCTAGTTGACGTGCCACCTGGTTACAGTATATCCTTAAAGGAGGCCAAATTTGTCCTCGTTTCCATGGCGTTTGTTGAAAAGTGTGCTGAAAGCAGCGTGGTGCCATGTACAACCCGACCAGCCGCGTCCTCACCGTGCTCGAATTGCTGCAGTCGAAAACCACGATCACCGGCCCGGAGCTGGCCGCGCGCCTGGAGATCGACGTGCGTAGCGTGCGGCGCTACATTACGATCCTGCAGGATGCCGGTATTCCGATCGAGGCGACGATCGGCCGGCACGGCGGGTATCGGCTGCGCCCCGGCTACAAGCTGCCGCCGCTGCTGTTCAGCGATGAGGAAGCCACGGCGATTGTGCTGAGCTTGCTGGCGACCTCGTGGCTCGAAATCGGCCAGTCGCCTGCGGCAGTCGAGGGCGCGCTGGCGAAGGTCTTGCGCGTGCTGCCGTCGCGCGCCCGCGAGCGGCTGAGCGCCGTCTCTGCGCACCTCATCCTTTCGCCGCGCGAGCAAGACGCGCAGCCCTCCGCCGCGCTGCTGATCGAGCTGAGCGACGCGATTAGCCAGCGGCAGCGCATCGCGATCGACTACCGCTCGCAGAACGATGCGATCACTCAGCGCACGGTTGAGCCGTATGGGTTGGTGGGCTGGTGGGGGCGCTGGTACCTGGTCGGCTACTGCTGCATGCGCCGGGGATATCGGCTATTTCGGCTGGATCGGCTGCAGCAGGTGCGGCTTCTCGCGGAATCGTTTGTGCGCGCCGAGGATTTTGACTGCCAGGCGTATGTGCTCGAGCATCTGGCCAAGCTAGCTCCGCGCTGGCAGATTGAGGTGGAGTTTCAGGCCGCGCTGTCTACCGTACAGCAGAAGATCCCGGCGAGCTATGGGACGCTGACGGCGACGCCGGAGGGTGTTTTGTTCCAGGGCCAGTATGGCGACATAGCCAGCACGGCGCGCTACCTGGTGGGCTTGAACCTGCCGTTCGTGGTGCATGGCCCGCCAGAGCTGCGCGAGGAGCTGCTGCGGCTGGCCGAGCGGGTGGTGCGGAGCGCAACCGCGCAGCCGCAGCCAGGCGCGCACGCCAGCTCGATTGCGGCGGCAGAGTAGCGCGCAGGTTTATCTATCTTCGCCGCTAGCGCTCGCCGCTGAGCCGCTGCGAGAGCACGCGCGCGGCGTGGTCGGCGATGCCTTCGCCTGCCGGCGCGGCCACCTGGCGCATGGCTATGGCTACCGCCTCGGAGGGTGGCTCGAGCGGAGCGCCGCGCCGCCTGCGGATGGAGCTGCGGTTTTTCCGCTTGATTACTGACACTTTGGTGGGGGTTTGGGGGGCGGCGAAGCCGCCCCCAAATTTCTTTTTGAGTTGCACTACGTGGCGAAGCCACGTAGTGCAACTCAATCGAGAAGTGATCAAGCGAACAGCGTGTTATTTCCGGTGAAGCCTAATGATCGTGCTCGGCGTGCAGGTGCTCGTGGCCGAGGTGGCGGTGGGCATGGCTGTGGATCGCGCCATCGCTGTGAATGTGGCGGTGCGCGTGGATCAGGTTGGTGCGCTCGAGCAGGCTGGTGTCGCGCAGCACCTCGGCCGGCTCGCCCTGCGCCACCACTGTGCCGGCCTGAAACACCACGCTGGCGTCGGCGATCTCGGCGACAATGTCAAGGTCGTGCGTGGCGGTGATCACCGTCTTAGCGCCGCCGCTCCAGCCGATCAAGAAATCGACGACCATGCTCTGGCTTTTTGGGTCGAGCGCGGCGGTTGGCTCGTCCATCAGCAGCACCTCGGGGTCGAGGATCAGCACCGACGCTAGCGCGACGCGCTTCTTCTCGCCGCCCGAGAGCCGGTGTGGCGAGCGATCTTTCAGGTGGCTGATCTCGAGCAGGTCGAGCGTCTCTTTCACCTTGCTGCGGATCTGGTCTTTCGGCCAGCGCAGCTGCAGCGGCCCGAACGCCACCTCGTCGAACACGGTCGGGTTGAACAGCTGCACGTCGGGGTTCTGAAATACCAGCGCGACGCGCCGGCGGAACGCGAACGCCAGCGCGTCGTCCTGCAGGCTTTCTTCGGTGAGCGGCTGGCCGAACGCGCTGATGCTGCCGCTGTCGGCGAAGTACAGGCCGTCGAGCAGGCGTAGCAGCGTCGATTTGCCCGAGCCGTTCGCGCCGAGGATCGCCAGGCGCGTGCCGCGCGCCACGCTCAGCGAGATCCGGTTGAGCGCGATGACGTCGCTCGTGTAGCGGTACACGACGTCGCGCACGTCGAAGACCAGCTCGGTTGGCTGTGTGTTGATTGGTATCATTCGATTATTGCCCTAACCAGAATGCAAGCGCCGCGGTGCCGAGAAACCCCGCCAGGGCGGCCCAGTCGCGGCCTCGGAGCGTGAAATCGTCGAGCGTATACACCTCGCCTCGGTAGCCGCGCGACATCATCGCCAGGTACACGTCGCCGCTGAGCTGGATGCTTTTGCTCAGCAGCACGCCCACGCTGGCGCCGGCCAGGCGCCGCCGGTCGGCGGCATCAAGCGTGCCGACCATGCGGCTCTGGCGCGACTCAAACATGTCCTGCGCGGTTTGCAGCATCAGAAAGATGTAGCGGTAGGTCATCCCCAGGATCACCACAAATACCACCGGCACGCGCAGCACGCGTAGCGCCTTGAGCACGTGCGTCCAGGGTGTGCACAAGATCAGCAGCATCGAGAGCGTCGCAGCTGTCTCGACGCGGGTGATCAGGTATGCCGCCGCGCTGAGGCCCTGCGCGCTGATCGGCCAGCCCAGCAGCGGCACGCGCGCCAGCACCTGGCCGGGGGTGATGAAGATCGCCGGCAGGGCCAGCGTGCCGGTGAACAGCAGTGCGCCGAGCCACACGCGCGTCGCCAGGGTGCGCAGTGGCACGCGCGAGAGCAGCGCCAGCGCCAGCGCCAGCGCGAACACCCCGAGGATCACCAGAATGTTGCGCGCCAGCGCCGCCGCCACCAGCAGCGCCAGCAGCCCCACCACCTTGACGCGCGGGTCGAGCTGCTGCAGCAGCCCGTTGGCTTTGGCAAGCTCCTCGGCATACAGCGCGCGCTCCATCGCCTCGGCCAGGCCGGCGATCGTGCGCTCGACGAAGCTGGCGCGGCGCTTGCGCCTGGGCGCGGCTGTTTGACTCGATATCGCCATATGGCATTCCTATCAAAGCTCGGTATTTTCGGCGGGTCGCGCCTGCACTTGTGGCCACGACCCGCCGGAAAGGGGCTACGTGAGGGCCGATGCCCCTCGCACTCCTGCAGAAACAAATCGGCTTAGCCCCCCGGCGATGCCGGCGCCGCGTCGGGGTCGCGCCCGCCGCGCAGCAGCCTGGCGAGCCAGCTAATCGCGAAGAATGCCAGCATGATCAGCCCCGTGCCGAACACCGCCGACAGAATGTAGCCAAACGCCTCGCTCTGCATGAACGCGGGCGCGTAATCCGGTATCGGCGCCGTCCACACCGACGAGAGCTGCTCCAGGCCAGCAGGCGCCTGCTGCGGTGCCTGGGCGTTCAGCGAGCCGGCTTGGATGTCCTGGCGCGCCTGCGGGCTGTTGAAGTCTTCGGGCGCCCACTCGCCCCAGGCGGTGCCAGCCGCGAGCAGCCCGAGCGGTGAAAGCACCATCAGCACGGCCAGGCCCACCAGCAGCGGGCGTGCAGTGCGCCAGCCGCCGCGCCGCGCAACCGACTGCGCGCCATCGGCCTCGCCG
>CALLYN010001029.1 GCA_937858455.1 uncultured Kouleothrix sp. | reverse complement strand
TGGAGGGCGTAGGGGCCGGCCGGCTGTGCCGCCAGCGCGCGCCGGGCCAGCGCCAGGCCCTCGTCGATTAGCGCCGCGTCCCAGCGCGCGCGATCCTGATCCTCGAGCAGCACAATGTCGCCGCTGGGCGTGGTGCGGGCGGCCCGCCGCGACTCGTGCAGCAACATCAGGGCCACCAGCCCGGCCACCTCGGGCTCGGGCAGCAGCGCCAGCAGCAGCCGGCCCAGCCGTATCGCCTCGCCCGACAGGTCGGGGCGGGTGAGCGCCTCGCCAGCCGAGGCGGCATAGCCCTCGTTGAACACCAGGTAGATCACATGGAGCACGCCGCCAAGCCGCTCGGGCAGCTCGGCGCGCGACGGCACCTGGTAGGGAATGCCCGCGTCGCGGATCTTGGCTTTGGCGCGCACGATCCGCTGTGCCAGCGTGGGCGGGGTGGCGAGAAAGGCGCGCGCGATCGCGTCGGTGCTGAGGCCGCAGACCTCGCGCAGCGTCAGCGCGATGCGGGCCTCGGGCGCGAGCGCGGGGTGGCAGCAGGTGAAGATCAGCCGCAGCTGGTCGTCTTCGAGCGGCTCGTCGTCCCAGTCGGCCGGGTCGGCGCCGGCCGTGCCGAGCTGCTCGGCTATGGTGGCGAGCGATGCGTCGAAGCGGGCGCGGCGGCGCAGGGCGTCGATCGCCTTGAAGCGCCCGGCCGACACCAGCCATGCGCGCGGGTTGGCGGGCACGCCGTCGCGCCGCCACTGCTGCACCGCTGCGGCAAAGGCGTCGTGCAGGGCCTCTTCGGCCAGGTCGAAGTCGCCGAGCAGGCGAATAAGCGTGGCGAGGATGCGGCGCGACTCGGAGCGATAGGTGTTTTCGAGCAGGTCGCGGATCGTCCCCGCGGCGCTCTCGCTGGTCATTCGCAGCTCCCTACGCGCGCGCCTGGCGCGCGGCCAGGGCGGCAACAGTATTGCGAGCTTGGTGCGCTGGGGCGTAGCATAGCACGGATGTTCGATATGCGCAAGCGCGATTCTCTTGCCTGCAGGGCTCGTACAGCGCCCTTTGCCCCCACCCGCTGGCCCGCTTCGCTACCAGGGGTAGTGGAGGCGCGGCCACCCGAAAGAGGGGCGGCCGCCGCCTCTCGAACGGGGGCTGACGGCGCGGCAGCCGGCTGCTATGCTGCAATCACGGCGCGAGTGCGCCTGAACCGAGCCTATTGGGTGATCTTATGCAGCAGCAACCGGGCGAGCCGCTCGTCGACGTGCGGCAGGCAGCGCGAACGTACACCATGGGCAGCACGCGCATCGCCGCGCTCAGGGGCGTATCGTTCCAGGTGCGCGCCGGCGAGTTCGTCGCGATCGTCGGGGCGTCGGGCGCGGGCAAATCCACCTTGCTCAACATGATCTCGGGCGTCGACGCGCTCAGCTCGGGCGCGGTGTTTGTCGGCGGGCAGAACATCCAGCAGCTTGGCGAGCGGGCGCTGGCGCGCTGGCGCGGCGCGTGGCTGGGGATCGTGTTTCAGTTCTTCGCGCTGCTGCCCAGCATGACGCTGCTCGACAATGTGATGCTGCCGATGGAGCTGGCAGGTAAGTACTCGCGCGCCGAGCGACGCGAGCGCGCCGCGCACCTGCTCGAAGCCGTCGGGCTGCGCGACCACCTGCACAAGCTGCCGTCGCGCGTCAGCGGCGGCCAGCAGCAGCGCGCGGCGATCGCGCGGGCGCTGGCCAACGATCCGCCGCTGATCCTCGGCGACGAGCCGACCGGCAACCTGGACTCGGCCTCGGCCCAGGTGGTCTTCGATCTGTTCGCCGGCCTGGCGCGCGATGGCAAGACGATCCTCATGGTGACGCAGGATGAGGCGCTGGCGGCCCGGATGCCGCGCCGGATCGAGCTGGGCGAGGGCCAGATCGTTCGCGATAGCGGAGCATAGCGATGTTCGGCATTTTTTCCACCGCCCTGCGCCACAAGATCTGGTTCGACCTGTGGAGCGCCAAGCAGCGCACGCTCCAGGCGATCCTGACGATCGCGATCGGCTCGTTTGTGGTTGGCGCGATCTTCGGCGCGTGGGACGGGATCTCGTACGATACGCGCGCGAACTTCGGGCCGACCCGGCCGCCCGCGATCAGCGTGCGCGTGCTGCCGCCAGCCGACGATCAGGTGGTCGCCGCGCTGCGCGACGACCCACAGCTCGCGGCGGTGGAGGGCCTGATGGTGGCGGGTATCAAGTGGCGCGCCGGCCGCGACCAGCCGTGGCAGCCCGCGAGCCTGCAGGCCCGCGCCGACTACGCCAACCAGCGGCTCTCGCTGCTGCTGCTCGAAAGCGGCGCCTGGCCGGCCGGCCGCCAGCTCGCGGTCGAGCGCGGCTTCGCGCTCGGCATAGGCGGCCAGGTCGAGCTTGAGGTCGATCGCCATACCACCTCGGCACGCATCGGCGGCGTGGTCTACAACCTGAGCCAGCCCTCGGCGGCGCTGGGCGGCAACCCGACCTTCTACACCTCGCGCGCCGAGTTTGCCAGGCTCACCGGCCAGGATCGCTTCGCGCAGATTATCGCCAGCGTGCCCGGCTATAGCGCCGCGCGCGCCGAGGCGGCCGCGGCCGGCGTGCAGGGCAGGCTGCGCGAGCATGGCTTCACGGTGATGCCGGGCAGCATCGACAACACCAAGGTGGCCGATCCCAACCGCGCGTTCTTCCAGGATCCGGTCGAAGGCGTCGGGGCGATCCTGCGGTCGATCGGCATCATTGCGGTGGTGCTGGGGCTGCTGCTTGTGTACAACACCGTGACGGCGATCGTCGCCCAGCAGATCGCGCAGATCGGCGAGCTGAAGGCGATCGGCGCCACCAGCCGGCAGATCCTGCTGGTGTACTTCACGCTGGTGTTTGGCTACGGCCTGGCGGCGCTGGCGATCTCGCTGCCCAGCGGGCTGCTGGCGGCCAATGGCCTGCGGCGCATGCTGATTGCGTCGCTCGGGCTCAAGCCGGCCGGCTGGCTGACCCTGCCGGTGCCGCTGCTCTACCAGCTGGCGATCTGCCTGGTGGCGCCGCTGCTTGTCGCGGCGATTCCGGTGCTGCGCGGGGCGCGCGTGACGGTGCGCGAGGCGATCAGCTCGTATGGCCTCAGCGGCGGCGGCTGGGTCGACGACGTGCTGGCGCGCGTGCGCGCGCTGCCGCGCGTGGTGTCGCTGGCGCTCAGCAACGCGCTCGGCAACCTCGGGCGGGTTGCCACCACCCAGCTGGCGCTGGCGGGCGCGGGCCTGACGTTTATGGCCGTGCTGAGCGTGCGCGCCTCGCTGGTCTATACCCTGAGCGGCGTGCTGCTGCAGGCTTACCCCTACCAGGTTCAGCTCGACCTGGCCGCGCCCGCGTCGCTGCCGCGCGCCGAGCAGGCCGCGCAGCTGCCCGGCGTGGCGGCGATCGAGGCCTGGC
>CALLYN010001028.1 GCA_937858455.1 uncultured Kouleothrix sp. | reverse complement strand
TGGTCGCGGCCACGGCGGTGGCCGCGACCAGCCAAAAAGGAAGTTCTCGGGGGCAGCTTTGCCGCCCCGAACCCCCACCACGTACGTCCTGTCATTTAGGGTGGCGGCGCTGCTGCTCGCGCCGCTCGCGGTACTCGCGCGCAGCAGTGGCGATCTGCTCGCGCTGGTCGGCCGCCTCGCCGGCGCGCAGCGAGGCCAGCAGCGAGATCACCGCGCCGACAAACAGCCCAATCGCAACCGCAGCCAGGGCAAGCTGCAAGGCGCTGCTGGCGAGGCCCAGCGCCAGGCCACCGTTCAGCGCGGCCAGCGCCAGCATGGCCGCCGCGCCCAACTCAAAGGCGCGCCGGCGGCGCGGCCGGGCCGCCAGCCCACGCGACTGCACCCACAAGAACGCCGCCAACGCAACCGCCAGCAGCGCGCGAACCAGGTAGGGATTCATAGCTTCCTCGTTGTGTTGCTTGGGGCCATGGCTCAAACCAGCTTTCCAATGTATGGCCCCCAAGGCGTATGGGCGCGGTGTATCACGCCCGTACAGTTTCACGCTGAAACCCTGGGAATTGCGCCATTGCCTCGACAAGGCATCGCCCGCCGCGCCTAGCCGCCCACGTGCACAGCCGGCCGATGATCGGGGTCGGCCTCGGCCTGGCGCAAGATCTCGCGCGTCGTCGGCGCGATGTCGCCCTCGCCGAACACCACAAAGCGCGCCAGGTGGATCAGCGGGTTCTGCTCGCCCCACTCGAAGTACACATGCGGCAGCTTGCCAGTTTCGTCGCGCAGGTACAGCAGAAACGCCGCGATCGCATTCGGCACGGCCGAGCTTTCGGCGCGGAACACCCGGTATGGCCCGACCATCGCGCCGCGCACCTCAAGCACATCGGCGAACTCCGAGGCGTCGCACACCTCCACCTCGAGAAACAGCACCGGGTCGGCGGGCGGGATATGCGTATCGTCGCGCACATCCCGCTCTTTCGCCTGGTACTCGGCCTCGTCGCCGGCGTCGCGCTGGTTGGCGATCAGCCGGATCGCGCCGCCGTTGCGCAGCGCCTCGACAAACTCGCGGGCGGTGGCGTCGAGCTCGACGCGCTCGGTGCGCAGCTCGGTGGCGCGCCAGATGCGCGACACCAGCGAGGTGACGACGATCGCAGCAATAAAGAACGACGCGATCTTGATGCCCTCGGGCCGCTCGACGATATTTACGATCGTGGTGTACATAAACACCACGGTGATCAGCGCGAACGCTGCCGCGCGGCGGCGCGCGCCGCGCCGCCAGGCCGAGAGCGTCACCGCCACCGACGCCGACGACATCAGCACCAGCACGCCGGTGGCATAGGCGCCGCCCTGCGCGTCGACGTCGGCCTTGAAGATGATCGTCACCGCGAAGGCGATCGCCGCGAACACCAGCACTAGCGGGCGCGCGGCGCGCGTCCAGTCGGGGGCCATGCCGTAGCGCGGCAGGTAGCGCGGCACGATGTTCAGCAGCCCGGCCATGGCCGAGGCGCCGGCAAACCAGAGTATCAGGATGGTGCTGATGTCATACACCGTGCCAAAGATCTCGCCCAGGTAGGCGTGCGCCAGGAACGCCAGCGCCCGGCCGTTGGCGTGGCCGCCCGGCTCGAACTCGGCGTGCGGGATGAGCACGGTGGTAGCAAAGCTGCTTGCGATCAGAAACACGCTCATGATCAGCGCGGCGGTGAGCAGCAGCGTGCGGGTGTGGCGCACCCGCCCGGCCGGGCTGGCCTCGGTGTCGCCGGGCGCGCCGCGCACCAGCGGCATCACCGCCACGCCCGTCTCGAAGCCCGAGAGGCCCAGCGCCAGCTTGGGGAACAGCAGCAGCGCCACGCCGAGCATCAGCAGCGGGCTGCCGTGCTCGGCCACCAGCGCGCGCTGCCAGTCGATCACCAGCGGCGGGTGCTCGATCACGTGGTAGACGGCGTCGGCCACCACCACAAAGTTCAGCAGCAAATACACGCCCACCAGCGCCACCGCCACGCCGATCGCCTCTTTGAAGCCCTTCAGAAAGATCGCCGCCAGAACCGCAACCAGCACCAGCGTCACCGGCACCGGGTTATCGTGCAGCAGCGCGGGCGCGAATGGGTTCTCGGCGAGGTGCGCGGTGGCGTCGGCGGCCGAGAGCGTGATCGTAATAATGAAGTCGGTGGCAACAAAGCCCAGCAGGATCAGCACGAACAGCTTGCCCTGCCACCACGGCAGCAGGTGCTCGAGCATGGCGATCGAGCCTTCGCCGTGCGGGCTTTCGGCGGCCACCTGGCGGTAGATCGGCAGCGCGCCGAACAGCGTCAGCAGCACCAGGATCAGCGTGGCGATCGGCGAGAGCGAGCCGGCCGCCAGCGCGGCGATGCCCGGCTGGTAGCCCAGCGTCGAGAAGTAGTCGACGCCGGTGAGGCACATCACCTGCCACCAGGCGTGCGCGTCGTGGCCCTCCTCTTCGTAGGGGCCTTCGGCCTCGCGCACCGGCCCGGCCAGCAGCCAGCGCAGCAGCGCGCCGCGCGGGCGCCTCGTCGCGGTGGCATCTGCCATTTACGCTCCTCGCCCAAAATAAAGCTCCACAGAATACACAGATGTTGGTAGGCTCAATCCGTGTACTCTGCGGAAGACGCTCGTCTACTTGCCGGCATGCTCCAGCCGCGCCAGCTCGTCGGCCACCACCGACTCGTCGAGCTTTTTGAACAGCGGCGCGGGCGGCTGCAGCGCCTGGCCTACCGGCAGCTCGCTGGGCTGCCAGCGCCCAACCCAGCTGGCGTAATCGCCGGTGAGCACGCGGTGGCTGCTGCCGTCTTCCTCGGCATACTCGCGGAACTCGAGCGGCCCGGCGATAAAGCCCTGGTAGCCCAGCAGCTCGTGCAGCTTCTGGCTGGTGAACGGCAGAAACGGCGTCATGATGATCTTCAGGTTATCGACGCAGCGCAGCGCCACATACAGGATCGTCGCGGCGCGCTCGCGGTCGCGCTTGATCACCTTCCACGGCTCCTGCTCGCTCAGGTACTGGTTCACCTGGCTCGCGAGCTTCATCGCCTCGCCCAGCGCAGCCTTGAAGCGCGCGGCGTCGAGCAGCGCGCCGACGCTGCTCAGGCCGGCCTCGACCTCGGCCAGCACTGCGTGGTCGACCGCGGTTAGCTCGCCGGGCTGCGGCACCGCGCCGAAGTTGCGGTGAACATTGGTGAGCGTGCGATTCACCAGGTTGCCCCAGGTAGCCACCAGCTCGTCGTTGTTGCGGCGCACAAACTCGGCCCAGGTGAAGTCGGTGTCCTGCGTCTCGGGGCCGCCGATCGTCAGGAAGTAGCGCAGCGGGTCGGGGTCGTAGCGGCTAAGCACGTCATTCACATAGATCACGATCCCGCGGCTGCTGCTGAACTTCTTGCCCTCCATTGTCAAAAACTCGCTGCTCACCACGTCGTATGGCAAGTTCAGCGCGGGGCTGCCGGCATTGCCGCCGATCGCGCCGCCGTTGCCGTAGCCCATCAGCATGCTCGGCCAGATCACGCTGTGGAACACGATATTGTCTTTGCCCATGAAGTAGTAGTGCCGCGCCGCCGGGCTCTGCCACCACTCACGCCATGCATCAGGCGTGCCACGGTTCTTGGCCCACTCGACGCTGGCCGAAAGATAGCCGATCACCGCGTCGAACCAGACGTAGATGCGCTTGTCGTCGCGATCGGCATACTCGGGCAGCGGGATGGGCACGCCCCAGTCGAGGTCGCGGGTGATCGCGCGCGGGCGCAGGTCTTCGAGCAGGTTCAGCGAGAAGCCGCGCACGTTGGGCCGCCAGTGCGCCTGGCTGTCGATCCACTGCGACAGCCGCTCGGCGAAGGCCGGCAGGTCGAGAAAGAAGTGCTCGGTCTCGCGGAACACCGGCGGCTGGCCATCGACCTTCGAGCGCGGGTTGATCAAGTCGACCGGGTCGAGCTGGTTGCCGCAGTTGTCGCACTGATCGCCGCGGGCCTCGCCGTAGCCGCAGATCGGGCAGGTTCCTTCGATGTAGCGGTCGGGCAGGGTGCGCCCGGTAGCGGCCGAAAACGCGCCGAGCGCGGTCTGCTTCAGGATATAGCCTTTGTCGTAGAGCGTCTTGAACAGATCCTGCGTCACACGGTAGTGGTTGAGCGTGGTGGTGCGCGTGAAGGTGTCGTAGCTCAGGCCCAGGTTGCGCAGGTCGTCGCCGATCACGCGGTTGTAGCGGTCGGCAAGCTGCTTCGGCGTCACGCCTTCTTTGTCGGCGGCCAGGGTGATCGGCGTGCCGTGCTCGTCGGTGCCCGACACCATCAGCACGTGGTTGCCCTTCAGGCGCTGGTAGCGCGCGAAGATATCGCTGGGCACGCCGAAGCCGGCCACGTGGCCGACGTGGCGCGGGCCATTGGCGTAGGGCCAGGCGACGGCAAGGAGAATATGATCGGGCATGGTGAACGCTCCGCTCTGTATGCTTGATGTACGGTGGTTTGCTTGAGCCTGCAGGATAGTACATAAGTGGTATTTCCGCAAACCCGGTTTGCGCTAGCCAAGCTTCGGGAACAGAATGCCGCCCGGCCGCGCTGCAGTGCCGGCCGGGTAGCGCCCCCAGCTTGGCGCGGCGCCCGGCTGCTCGGCGGCGGCTGGCTCAAGCCCCAGCTGGTGGGCAATCGCCGCAGCG
>CALLYN010001027.1 GCA_937858455.1 uncultured Kouleothrix sp. | reverse complement strand
CGCCGTCACCGGCGCCGAAGCCGACCGCGCGACCGAGCGGCGACAACCCCCTCCACCTCTGACGGCTCCCGGGCGCTGCTCCGGAAAGCGGAGGTCTTTCACGAGTTTGTCCCGGAGCCCGCGCGCCGTGATCGTTTCCGGGAACCTCCGCGCGCGCCGCTCGTGACATGGATCGAGCGCCGAGACGGACGACGAGGAAATCGTCCGGCGCGGTGAAATAAATCCCCGGCTCGGGAGACTATCCCTCCCGTGAGCCGACGCGACGCGGCGCACCCGGACGGTCCGGGCGCGACGCGCGTGAAGCCACTGCGATCCGCGCGCCGCGGTCTTCTCGACCTCCGCGCGCACCAACCGCTCGCCGTCCTGGCGGGCCCACCCGAGGTCCATCGTCATGAGCCAGCTCTCCCTCCGCGCCGCCGCCGTCGTCGTCTCCGTCGCTTCGGCTGCCGCGGTTCTTGCGTGGGGGCGCGCCGCGTCGGCGCAGCTCTTCGTCCCTGGCGCCCCTGGAGGGAGCCTCGCGCTCCCAGGTGCACAGGTGCTCCCCCCTGCGCGTACGGAGACCCAAGCCGACGCCCTTGGTGAGGGCTCGG
This sequence comes from uncultured Kouleothrix sp., assembly GCA_937858455.1. Lineage (GTDB taxonomy): Bacteria > Chloroflexota > Chloroflexia > Chloroflexales > Roseiflexaceae > Kouleothrix. The sequence continues at coordinate 3,419 of CALLYN010001027.1, read as the reverse complement.
CCCGCCTCTTCGACATGCGAACCATCGTTCCCGCCATCGAAGCCGGGGGTGGCCCGCTCTGGTACAGGCCCATGGGTCAGGGCCTAAGGCCTGGAATGTTCGAGGTTTTTGTCGGACAAAGCATCACCGCGCCGCAGGGGCACCTCTACCTCGCCGGCACGGAGCGAATGGTGTTTCGCGCCCTCGACTCCACGACGTTCGCGTGGACGATGCTGCAGACGGGGCTGTCGACCGGGGTGAAGTCGGGCCCGCTCGAGCTCGAGGGCCACGTGGGGCTCAACCTCTTTGGTCTCAGTGCGTCGAAGGCCGAGTGGAGCCTCGACGTCGTGAGCCCCCGCGTAGGCGCCCACGCGGCCCTGCACTTTGGTCGTTTTCGTCTGGAGGTGGGGCTCCACACCGAATACCTTCTGCGCCTCATGGGCGACGACTTTGCCATCCGCGGGGTCGACTTCGCTCTGAGGTTCGATCTCGAAAACGGAGCGGCCAAGCGAAAGGCTCCTCGCTGACACGCGGCGGCGGCGCCACAGAGACGGCTGCTACGCCGGCAGTGCCTGCCGCTGCCGCCGCAACAGGTGCACCGGCGGTCGACGCGCGCCAGGCGCTCGAAGCGGCCATGCGCCAGCTCGACATCAACGACGGCTCGGCGGCGCTCGAGACGCTCGCTCCCGCGCTGGCAGCCCACCCCGACGACGCCAGCCTGCTTGCGGCGCGCGGCGTGGCCAACGCGATCTACAACGGGGCCGAGCCGGCCCGCGCCGATATCGAGCGTGCGCTGAGCCTTGAGCCAAACAACGCGCTCGCATACTACGCGCGCGGCTACCTGAACGGGCGCACCAGCAAAGTCGACGAAGCCATCGCCGACTACACGCGCGCGATCGAGCTAGAGCCGACGCTTGTGCGCGCATACTACCAGCGCGCGAGCTTGCTCGGCTACCCGAAGAACGACGCCGCCGGCAAGCGACGCGATCTCGATCGCGCGGTCGAGGTCGGCCCTGATTTTGTGCCGGCGCGTATTGATCGCGCGTGGATACAGTACTACTCCGACGAGCTCGACGGCGCGCTGAGCGACGCCAACTATGTGCTCAAGCTCGAGCCCAAGCTCAGCAGTGCGCTGTACCTGCGCGCGCTGCTGAACGAGCGCCAGGGGCATGTGGCCGAGGCGCGGCGCGATTTCGACGCGGCAGTGGCGGCCGCGCCCGACGACCGCAACGTGATCATCGACCGGGCCAGGTTTCTGGTGCGGCAGAGCGACTACGCCACCGCCCTGCCCGACGCCGACCGGCTTGTGGCGCTCGACGTAGCCTCGCCCGAGGCGCACGGGCTACGTGGCTTCATCCTCCACGCGCTTGGCCGCGAGGACCAGGCGCTGGCGGCGTTTGAGCAGGCGCTGCTGATTGGCGGCGACGCCGCCTGGCCTGCGCGCTATGGCCGCGGCGTCGTGCTGCTGGCGCAGGGCCGCGCGCGCGAAGCGCTCGAAGATCTCAAAGCCGCGCGCGAGCACCCCGACCAAGTCGGAAGCACCGGCGAGCTGTTCTACGGCACAAGCGCGATGCCCTCGGTCGACCTGGCGCGCGCATACCAGGCGCTCGGCCAGCCCAACGACGCGCTGCAGGCGTTGAACGGCGCGGCCGAGCAGGACGGCACGTTTGTGGTGTACTTCGAGCGTGGCAAGGCGCGCGCGGCCTCAGGCGATACCGCAGGCGCGCGCGAGGACTTTCAGGAAGCGCTGCGGCTGGCGGCCGAAGCGAAAGACGAAAAGCAGCGCGCGCTGGTGGATGCCGAGCTGGCGAAGCTGCCCTGAGTCAGCCCGCCCGCGTGGCGCGCGCCGAGCGATGACCGCATGCAGGGCAAAACAATGCGGCGTGTCAATTTTTGTGATGTTTGACACAGCTATGCACCTATGCTACACTCGCGCCGATCCAGAACCAATGCTTATCACCATCTGTGAGCCGGCCCTGTGCTGGCGCGCAGCCATTGCTGGAAAGACGCCATGGACACAACCATCGCCTCGCTTGCTCGTACTGCCACAGCGCAACGCCTGCTGATCGTCGCTGCGGCGCTGGCGTACCTCGTAGCCGTGATCAGCGGCGCCGCGCCGGCGTTCGGGGCCACTGCGCTCTGCGCGGCCGCGCTGGCGGTGCTGGGCGTGGCGCTGTTTGCGTTTGTGGGCGCGCGCATGCCTGGCCGCGAGGCTGCCAGGCTGGGCGGCCGGGCGCAGCACGCGTTGCAGCGCTACCGCAGGCTGGCGCTGGTGACGCTGGCGCTGGTGTACCTAACGCTGGTGGCCGGCACGCTGGTGGCCAACTCCGGCGCGCTGTGGGCCTGCCTGGCGCTGCCATTCTGCGCGGCCGGCGATGTCGGCGATCTGCAGCATAACCTCGCGCTGATTGCGCTCGGCCACCGCGTGTTTGCCGGCATCGCCGCTCTGAGCGTGTGGCTGCTGGCGTATGCCGGCTGGCGCCAAGGCGCGGTGCGCTCGGTGCATCGCGCGGCGTTCTGGGCGCTTACGTTCATGGCGGTGCAGGTGGTCGTCGGCATGATCCAGGTAGCGCTGGCGCTGAATGGGGCGATCATGTCGCTCTATGCGATCCGTGGCGCGCACCTCGCGATGGGCGTGGCCGCCTGGGCCGCGCTGATTGTGCAGGTGGCGCTGGTGATGTACCTGCCGCCGCAGTCGTTTCAGGCGTACAAGGCCGCCGATCGCGCGCAGCCCGTGGCGCGCAGCACGCAGCCCTCGAAGCTGAAAGACTACATCAGCCTGACCAAGCCGGGCGTGATCACGCTGCTGATCCTTACCACGATCGTGGGTATGTATATTACGCCGGCTGGCGTGCCGGGGCTGGCGCTGGTGGCCTGGACGTGCCTCGGCGGCTGGCTGATGGCGTCGGGCGCGCACGCGGTGAACTGCTGGGCCGACCGCGATATCGACATCAACATGGGCCGCACCAGCCGCCGGCCGATCCCCAGCGGCCGTATTCCGGCCTGGCACGCGCTGGTGCTTGGCATTGCGCTTGGCGCGCTGGCCTTCGCCATCCTCGCGGTATTTGTGAACCTCGTCGCCGCGCTGCTCTCGCTGGCCGGCTACTTGTACTATGTGATCATTTATACCCGCTGGCTCAAGCGCAGCACCGCGCAGAATATCGTGATCGGCGGCGGCGCGGGCGCGTTCCCGCCACTGGTCGGCTGGGCTGCCGTTACCGGCGGGCTCTCGCTGCCGTCGCTGCTGCTGTTCGCGATCATCTTTTACTGGACGCCGCCACACTTCTGGGCGCTGGCGCTCATCCGCGCGAAGGACTACGCCCGCGCGGGCGTGCCGATGCTGCCGGTGGTGGCCGGCGAGGCCGAGACACACCGCCAGATCGTGGTTTATACCCTGATCATGCTGGTGGTGTCGCTGCTGCCCACGCCGCTGGGGATGT
>CALLYN010001026.1 GCA_937858455.1 uncultured Kouleothrix sp. | reverse complement strand
GAAGTGCGAGGGGCATAGCCCCTCGCGCACCCCCTTTTCAAACAGGCTCTAAGAACAGGGTTCGTGCAACGTCTTTCAACAAGGATAAGAGCATACTATGGCTGAAATAACACTCCTCGAATCGATCCGCCAGGGGCTCGACGAGATGATGGCGAGCGACCCGCGGGTGTTCGTTTTCGGCGAGGACGTGGGCAAGCGCGGCGGCGTATTTCGCGTCACCGAGGGCCTGTTCGACAAGTACGGCCCCAACCGGATCATCGACGCGCCACTCGCCGAGAGCGTGATTGTCGGCGCGGCGATCGGCGCGGCCATGAACGACACGCTGCCGGTAGCCGAGATCCAGTTCGCCGACTTCATCGCGCCGGCGTTCAACCAGATCGTGCAGGAGGCCGCGCGCGTGCGCTACCGCTCGAATGGCGACTGGAACGTGCCCATGGTCATTCGCACGCCCTACGGCGGCGGGATCCACGGCGCGCTGTACCACTCGCAGAGCATCGAGGCGATCTTCTGCCACGTGCCCGGCCTCAAGGTGGTGGCGCCTGCGACCCCCTACGACGCCAAGGGCCTGCTGAAAAGCAGCATTGAGGACCCCGACCCGGTGCTGTTTCTCGAACACAAGAAGTGCTACCGGCTGATCAAGGGCGACGTTCCGGCCGAAGATTACCGCATCCCAATCGGCAAGGCCGACATCAAGCGCGCAGGCCGCGACCTGACGGTGATCTCGTATGGGCTGATGCTACACTACTGCCTGGAGGCCGCCGAGGAGCTGGCGCACGAGGGCGTCGACGCCGAGGTGCTCGACCTGCGGACGCTGCGCCCGCTCGACGGCGAGGCGATCCTTGCGAGCGTGCGCAAAACCAGCAAGGCGCTGATTGTTCACGAAGATAACCTGACCGGCGGCCTGGGCGGCGAGATCGCCGCGCTGATCAGCCAGCACGCCTTTGAGCACCTCGACGGCCCGGTGATGCGTGTGTGCGCGCCCGATGTGCCGGCCATGCCCTACAGCCAGCCGCTCGAGGCCGCCTTCATGCCCTCGCCCGCGAAGATCGCCGATGCCATGCGCGAGCTGGCAGCCTACTGAGCTGCCGTGTGCGATTGCGCCGGCATTCGCCGCGCTCCACGATCGCCGAGCGGCAAAACAGTTTAGGAGTTACGCATTTGCGTGATTCGGCTTCTCGAAGCCGTGCATGGTGCCTGCGGCAGCACGGTACTTTTTGATCATCGTGTGCGATTTTCCGCGCGGAGCTAGGAAAACCGCACACGGTACATGAAGATAATACGGCTCTGCCGAAGGCTGAGCACGCCAACAATGTACAGCAATCGGAGAACATATGCCTACCGAGATCACCATGCCAAAGCTGGGCGAGAGCGTCACCGAGGGCACGATCGGCAAGTGGCTGAAGCGGCCGGGCGAGCGCGTCGAGAAGTACGAGGCGCTGCTGGAAGTGACCACCGACAAGGTCGACACTGAGGTGCCGGCGCCCGAGGCCGGCGTGCTGCGCGAGATCGCGGTGCCCGAAGGCACGACGGTGAAGGTCGGCACGCTGCTGGCGCTGCTCGATAGCGCGGCCGATACCGCGGCGAGCGGCAAGCCCGCCGAAGCGACGGCGGACAAGCCGGCGGCCGGCGCGGCAACGCACAATGGCAGCGCACCAGCGGCTGGGTCGCAGGCGTTTGTGTCGCCGGTGGTGGCGCGCCTCGTGGCCGAGCACAACCTCGACTTAAGCCAGATCGCCGGCACCGGCCAGGGCGGGCGCGTCAGCAAGCAGGATGTGCTGAAGTATATCGAAAGCCGCGCTGCCGCCCGCGCTGCCGCCAAGCCGCCCGAAACACGCGCGGCCGGCAGCGCGCCGCCCACC
>CALLYN010001025.1 GCA_937858455.1 uncultured Kouleothrix sp. | reverse complement strand
GGCTTCACGGTGATCGGGCCGGCCGGCGGCGCGCCCGGCGCGAGCGGCGGCGTCAGATCTTTGGGGGCGAACTGGCGGCCAAGCAGCGCCAGCAGCACACGCTGGCCGGCCGGCCGATCGGGCCAGTATTCAAAACGCGCGCGCTCGAAATACTGCACGGTGTGGGTCTGGCCGTCGGCCAGCTGCTCGTCGAGCTCGTCGCTCAGCGGGTAGCCGAAGATCTTCAGGCCACCGCGGCTCTCCCACGTTTCTTTGAAGCCATACTGCACCACGTGCTTGGTTTCGGCGAAATAGCGGCGCTGCTTGGTGCTGGCAACCGGCTGCGCCGTGGCGAACACCCGATCGCCGGCGGCATCGCGGCCCAGCAGGCCCAGCTCGACCGTGGCCGCCGTGGCGCTGGCGCGCTCGAAGCGCGCGCGCTCGAAGTACTGGTAGATCCGGCCGGTCTGCGGATCGACGTATTCTTCTGTCAGCGGGTAGCCGAAATTCGCCAGGCCGCCGTTCTTGTCCCAGAAATCGCGAAACGCGCCGCGCACATAGTGGCCGGTCGCGCTGATATATGCGGTATCGGTGGCGGCGCGCGCCGGCGCGGCGGCCACGGCGCCGGCCGCCAGCGCGATCACGGCGAGCAGCCGCCAGATCAACCGCCGAGTAAGCAGGCTATGCATGTGCCCTCCTCAAGCGGCCGCGCTTGCGGTGCGGCCGCGCTAATTGAAGTTCATTCTGTACATGTTCTAAGCATCAGCATACGCCAATCGCAATATATTTGTCAAGAGTTTTGTATATAAGTAGGGCTTACGCAGCTGGCGCGCTCAGCCGACGGCAAAAACACCCACCGCGTAACTCGTAACGATTATAATGGGCAGCGCGGTGGCGAGCAGGCCATTGCGGGCAGAGACGGCGGAGTTGCGCACATGCGAGTGGCTCTATTCACCGAGACCTTCTTGCCCAAGCTCGACGGCATCGTCAGCATCCTGTGCCTAGCGCTGAAGCACCTGCACGATCGCGGGCATAGCGCGCTGCTGATTGGACCGGCGGGGATGCCGGCGGAGTATGCCGGGGCGCGCTGCCTCGGCGTGCGCGGGCCACGCTTCCCGCTCTACCCCGAGGTGCGCATGGGCCTGCCCAGCCCGCGCATCGGCCAGGCGCTGCGCGAGTTTCAGCCCGACCTGGTGCACGTGGTAAACCCAGTGTTCCTTGGCCCCACCGGCATGCTCTACGCGCGCCGCATGCGGCTACCGCTGGTGGCCTCGTACCACACCGACGTGCCGGGCTACGCGCGGCACTACGGCTACCCCTGGGCCGAGCCGTGGATCTGGCGCCTGTTTCGCACGCTGCACAACCGCGCCGACCTGAACCTGGTGCCTTCCAGTGCCGTGCTGCGCCAGGTGCGCGAGCATGGCTTCAAGCGGGTGCGCTGGTGGTGGCGCGGGATCGACACCGCGCGCTTCCGGCCGGCACTGCGCGACCCAGCCATGCGCACGCGGCTCAGCGGTGGCCAGCCCGACGCATTTCTGCTGCTCTACGCCGGCCGGATCGCCAAGGAAAAGGGCGTCGAGCGGCTGCGCGAGCCGCTGCGCCAGCTGCCGGGCGTGCGCCTGGCGCTGGTAGGGGGCGGCCCCGAGCTCGAGCAAGTACGCTTGCTCTACGAAGGCACGCCCACCACGTTCACCGGGTTTCTCGACGGCGATGATCTGGTGCGCGCGTTCGCCTCAGCCGACGCGCTGGTGTTCCCTTCGGTCAACGAAACCTTCGGGCTCGTGCCGCTCGAAGCGATGGCGTGCGGCCTGCCGGTGATCGCGACCATGACCGGCGGGCTGGTTGATACGCTGCGGCCCGGCGTGAACGCGCTACTCTACGATCCGGCCGACCCGGCAACGCTGGCCGAGCAGGTGCGGCGGCTCCAGCACGACCCGGCGCTGCGGGCGCGGCTGAGCGAGGGCGCGCTGGCACACGCGCGCGGCCTGAGCTGGCAGCGCACCATGGATCAGCTGATTGGCTACTACACGCTAGCGATGCGGGCACACCGGCGCTGGCGAAGCTGAGAGGAACGTATGCATCCGAATGGCAAAATCGTACTGATCACCGGCGCATCGGCCGGGATCGGCGCCGCCACCGCTCACGCATTTGCGCTGGCGGGCTCGCGGGTAATACTGGCGGCGCGCGGCGCCGCGCGCCTACAGGCCACCGCCGAGGCGCTGCCCGGCCAGCCGCTGGTGGTGCCCACCGACATCAGCGACGCAGGCGCGGTCGGGCGGCTTGTCGAGCAGACAGTGGCGGAATTTGGCAGCCTCGACATTGTGATCAGCAACGCCGGGGTGGGGCTAGCCGCGCCGGTGGCAGGCATGCGCGCCGAGGATCTGCAGCAGGCGCTGGCGGTGAACCTGTTTGGGCCGCTGGCGCTCACGCAGGCAGCGCTGCCGCATCTGCGGCGCGGCGGCGGCCAGCTGATCTTTGTTTCGTCGGTGGTCGGGCTGCGGGCGCTGCCCTACCTGGGCGGCTACGCAGCGGCCAAAGCCGCGCTCGACCGCCTGACCGAAGCGCTGCGCGTCGAGCTGCGCGGCAGCGGCGTAGCGGTGACGCTGGTGCGGCCGGGCAGCACCCAGACCGAGTTTGCGGCGCACCGGCTGGGACAGGGCCGCGAGCGCCGACGCGTAAGCAGCCGCGCCGCCACGCCCGAGCAGGTGGCCCAGGCGATCGTGCGGGCGGCGATACGCGAGCCGCGTGTTGCGTATGTCTCGGCGGGCGACCGGCTGGCGGCGGCGGTGAGCCTGCTGGCGCCGCGCCTGACCGACTGGCTGCTGGCGCGGTCGTTCAGCTGGGAGGTCGGTGAATAGCCAAGAACCGAGAGCCGCCTGCCATATGGCAAAGCCGACCCCCGGTTCTTGGTGGTGCCGCAATAGCTAGCGCGCGGCCTTCAGCAGATCGAGCAGGCCCGCCACATCGGAAGTGCCGATCTGCTCGGCGTTGCACAGGCACTCTTGCGCGTATGTTTCGGCCACCAGCGTATTAAGGCTGGCGATCGACGCTTTGATCGCCGACAGCTGCACCACCACATCGCGACAGTCGCGGTTATCTTCGACCATCTTGTGGATGCCGCGCACCTGGCCTTCGATCCGGCGCAGGCGCTGCAGCACTTCGGTGCGCGTGCTGGGGCTGATTGGGCCGCTCAACACGAGCGGTGATTTCGGCTCGGACATAGCTTTTGCCTCGCACTACGCCAGAAGCTGCTCGAGCCCCTGCCGAAGCATCGACGTTGGCCGCGTGCCCTGCAGCCGCCCGACCTCTGACGTTAAGGCCACCGTGCGCGGGCTAGCGCGCAAGGATCGCTTCGAACTCCTGCTTCAGCATCAACTTCGGCCGCGCGCCCTGCACCCGCCCGACCTCCTGGCCGTCCTTGAACATGACCATGGTCGGAATGGCCATGATGCCAAGCTGGCTGGCCCACGTCTGCTCTTCGTCGGTGTTCACTTTGGCGACCGTCAGCCGGCCCTCGAACTCGCCGGCCAGCTCCTCGAGGATCGGCGCCACCGCGCGGCAGGGCCCGCACCACGGCGCCCAGAAATCGACAACCACCGGTACGTCGGAGTTGATCACTTTCTGCTCAAACTCGCCATCAGTTACGGTAATTGGCTTGGCCATGTGTGTATCTCCTTAGATGTTCCTATCCCCCGCTGAGGGGCCGATACCCATGGGGGGTATGCACTTATTATACGCACGATTGCGCGTCTGTCAACCCTTGTGGCGCGGCTGTGCTATACTATCCGCGCCACTGTGCGCTACAATCGCTACTCTGCTTGCAAGCTTCGTTCCACACTACGATAGACACGAATGACGCAGTTGCCCTGAAAAGGAGGAGTGTATGGCATCGATTGGACGCGACACGACGATCAGCTGGCTCGGCCATGGTACGTTCCACATTACCACGCCCGAGGGCAAGAACTTGCTGATCGACTCGTGGGTCGAGACCAACCCGGCCTGCCCCGACGGGTGGAAGCAGCGTGTACGAAACGAAGGGCTTGACGCAATCTTTATCACCCATGGCCACTTCGACCATATCGCCGACCTGCTATCGCTGGCGACGCTCACCGACGCCAAGATCGTCTGTATGTTCGACCTCGTGTCGTGGCTGACGGCGCAGGGCGTAGGCGAGGAGCGGATTGTAGGCTTCAATAAGGGCGGCACCGTCGAGGTAGCCGGCGTGCGCGCGACCATGACCAAGGCCGAGCACAGCAGCACCTACAACGATAACGGCACGCTGGTGTCGCTGGGCGAGGCGGTTGGCTACGTGCTGCGCATGTCGAACGGCTTCACGATCTACCACACCGGCGACACGGCCGTGACCTACGATATGCTGATCGTCGGCGACCTGTACCAGCCGGATCTGACGATCCTGCCGATCGGCGACCATTTCACCATGGATCCGCGCCAGGCGGCCTACGCGCTCAAGCTTATTCGCTCGAAGTATGCCATCCCCGGCCACTTCGGCACGTTTCCGCTGCTGAAGGGCACGCCCGACCAGCTGCGCCAGCATGCCCAGGATTTCGGCGTGCATACCGAGGTCATCGCGCTCGCTCCGGGCGAGAGTGTGGCATAGGCGCTTCTCGCCGCCGAGCCTGGCACACAGCGAAGGGGCCTGCGCGTCGCGCAGGCCCCTTCGCTTGTTTGAGCAGCACAAGCGACTCGCGGCGGCCGCAAGCGCTATGGCACGGGCGGGGTCGGCACCTCGGTGGGCGGCGCGGCCGGCTCGCCG
>CALLYN010001024.1 GCA_937858455.1 uncultured Kouleothrix sp. | reverse complement strand
CTTGCCGAGCGCCAGCAGCGGCGGCACCAGCTCGGCGCGCGCCAACACCTCGCGCGGCGCGCCGATGATCGGCTGGGCGCCCGCGCCGGGCATAGAGATCACGCGGTCGGCGTACTGCACCACGCGCTCGAGCCGGTGCTCCGAAAGCACGATCGTCAGGCCGAGGTCGGCGTTGAGCTTCTGCAGCGCGGTCAGCACCTCCTCGGCGGCGTGCGGGTCGAGCTGGCTGGTGGGCTCGTCGAGCACCAGGGCGCGCGGCTGGGCCGCCAGCACCGAGGCGATCGCCACGCGCTGGCGCTCGCCGCCCGAGAGCTGGGCGATCTGGCGGTGGCGCAGGTGCGCGATGCCGAGCTGGTCGAGCACCTCCTCGACGCGCCGGCGCATCAGGCGCGGCGGCAGGCCGAGGTTCTCCATGGCGAAGGCCAGCTCGTCCTCGACGATATCGACCACGAGCTGGGCCTCGGGATCCTGAAACACAAACCCGACCAGGTCGGCCATGTCGCGCGGCTGGTGGCTGCGGATCGACCTGCCCCAGGCGCGCACGTCGCCGGCCAGCGCGCCGCCGTGGAAGTGCGGCACCAGGCCGTTGATCAGGCGCAGCAGCGTCGATTTGCCGGCGCCGCTGGGGCCGCACACCAGCACAAACTCGCCCTCGCCGATCGCCAGCGAGAGATCGCGCAGGGCCGGGCGGCCGGCGCCGGGGTAGCTGTAGCTGACGCGCTCGAACTCGATCAAGGCGTGTCGGGCTCGCTCGGGTTAGCCGGCGGCAGCACTGGCACCGAGCTGAGCCCGGCGGCCTTGGCGGCCTCGATGCGGCGGCGCAGATCCCACAGCTTGGGCAGCTCGGCCTCGATGAACGCCAGGCGCGGGTGCTCCTCGGGCGTCACGTGCGAATCTTCGAAGATCTGCTCGCGCTCGCGCTCGAGCTCGACGATCTTGGCGACGACTTCGTCAATCTCCATAGGTACCTCGCTGTGTGGCGGCTGACTTCGCGCACAGTATAGCCGAGGATCGGGCGCTTGGGAAGCTGCGCGAAAAAGGCGCCGCCGCGCGTGCGGCGCCGGTGGCCCATGCCCTGCGGTAGCGCGGCCGGCGTTTTGGCGCCCTGAGGCATGCGCGCACGGCGAGGCGGCTGGCACTGGCTTGCCTCGATCCAGGCAGCATCGGCGCGGCCGGCTAACGAAAAAGGCCGGCCAGCTTCAGCTGGCCGGCCCGCGCCGTGTGTGCCCGAGGTGCTAAGGCCAATACCCTTCAAATACAGTCGGCATAGACGTTTGCTACAAAGACACAAAGTCTCGAAGGCGCGCTACAGCCACATATTCTTTGCGTCTTTGTGGCTATTTGAAGCGTATTGGTGCTAGGGCTTGCCCTCGCCCTCGTAGCGCTTGCGCTGCTTGAAGTACTTATTGACCGCGCGGCCGAACTCTTTCGACTCCTGCTTGCGCGAGTCTTTCAGCGTCGTCGGCTTGCCCGTCTGCTTGCGCAGGCGCTGGAACTGCGGCTCGTCGTTGGAGTACTCGTCGTCCTCGTGCGAGTAATATTTGCTCATGGCTGAGCGTGTTCCTTTCAATGGTAAAGCTGGTAAGATCGAACGCAGCCTGCCTACCGGGCGGCCCACCCGGCGGCACATTCCGATAGCGTATGGTTCATAGCTTCCTCCATTGATTGGCTGGTTGCGCGATACGCGATAGCGCCACCAGTATACCAGAGGCGCGCGGCCGTGTGGATCGGCAATTCGGCCGATGGTTGATTGGCGCGGCGGCGGGTTCTGGCGTATACTCAGCGCTATGCTGAGCCAGATCGCGTACATCCAACCAGTGCTCGCGGCGATCGCCCAGGCCGGCGGGCGGCCGCATGTCGTCGGCGGCGCCGTGCGCGACCTGCTGCGCGGCGATCCGGTCAAAGACGTCGACGTCGAGGTCTACGGCCTGCCGATCGACCGGCTGGTCGAGGTGCTGGCGTCATTCGGCCCCGTCAACGCGGTCGGGCGCTCGTTTGGCGTGCTGAAGCTGCGCCTACCCGGCGGCCACGAGGTCGACGTGGCGCTGCCGCGCCGCGAGAGCAAGATCGGCGCGGGCCACCGCGGGTTTCTGGCCGAGCCCGACCCGACCATGACGCCGCGCGAAGCGGCGGCGCGGCGCGACTTTACCTGGAATGCGCTGGCGCTCACGCCGGTGGGCGAGCTGCTCGACTTCTTCGGCGGCGTGGCCGACCTGGAGGCCGGCCTGATCCGCCACACCAGCGCCGCCTTCGCCGAAGATCCGCTGCGCGTGCTGCGCGCGGTGCAGTTCGCCGGCCGCTTCGATATGCGGCTCGCGCCCGACACGGCCGAGCTGTGCCGGCGGCTGCTGCCCGAGGCCGCCACGCTGGCAGCCGAGCGCGTGTGGGCCGAGTGGCACAAGTGGGCGCTCAAGAGCACGCGACCGGCCGCGGGCCTGCGCGCGCTCGCCGAGACCGGCTGGCTCGGTCTGTACCCCGAGCTCGCGGCGCTGGCCGGCTGCCCGCAGGACGCGACCTGGCATCCCGAGGGCGATGTGTGGCAGCATACGCTGTACGTCTGCGACGCCGCGGCCGAGATCGCCGGGCACGAGTCCCTGGCCGGCGACGAGCGCGTGCTGCTGGTACTCGCGGCGCTGTGCCACGATCTGGGCAAGCCTTCGACCACGGCGGCCGGCGCGGATGGGCGCATCCGCAGCCCCGGCCACGCCCAGGCCGGGCTGGCGCTCAGCGAG
>CALLYN010001023.1 GCA_937858455.1 uncultured Kouleothrix sp. | reverse complement strand
CGGCGCCGCCGCCGCGATGGCCTACGCCGGCGCCGAGCGCGCCGTGGTGATCACGCTAGGCACCGCGATCGGCAACGGCTTCCCGCCAGCAGCCGGCGCGGCATGGCCGCTTGCGCCGGGGTTTGCGCTGGCCGAGCAGATCGCCTGAGATAGCACGAGCGCGGCCGCGCGATCACAGCCTGCCGGTCGCCTCGGGCTCGACCATCACCGCCGTGCCGTAGGCCAGCACCTCGGTCATGCCCTGGGCGATCTCGGTGGTGTCGTAGCCGAAGCCGACGATCGCGTTGGCGCCAAGCTGCGCGGCATGCTCGACGATCATGCGGTAGGCCTCGGTGCGCGCGTGCTCGCACACGGTGGTCATGGTGCGGATGTTGCCGCCGGCCAGCGACTGGAACGCCGCGGCGATCTGGCCGCCGAAGCTGGCCGAGCGCACCGTCAGGCCGCGCACGATCCCCAGCGAGCGCACCAGCCGGTAGCCCGGCAGCGTGAACGCCGACGTGACCATCGCCGGATCGAGCGCCAGTGGCTGGTCGGGCCGCAGCCGCTGGGTCGCGCCGGTCTGCGCCGCTGCCACCGGCGCGCCGCAGATAATGCAGAACTGCGAGTCGGGCGGGATGACCGCATCGCACATCGAGCAGTGCATGGGCTAGCTCCTTTCGACAACTGTGGTGCAAAAACGCGCATATCGGCATGGTTCTTGCGGTCAGCTCGGGCAATACGAGAGGAGGCCCAAACCATGCAGTCGGCTCATCTGCTTCAGCTTCCGCCGGGTGGCTCGCCCGCAGCCCCGGCCGAAGGCTCGATCTTCTTCATTGGCAACGCCACGGTGCTGATCCGCTACGCCGGGCTGACGATTCTGACCGACCCGACCTTTGTGCACATGCACGAGCAGGTGTCGATCGGCTATGGCATGCACACCACTCGCCTGACCGACCCGGCGGTCGATATTGGCGACCTGCCGCCGCTCGACCTGGTGCTGCTGTCGCACTTCCACGGCGATCACTTCGACCAGGTGGCCGAGCGCGAGCTCGACCGCGCGCTGCCGATTGTGACCACCCCCGAGGCCGCCAGGGCGCTTGAGCGGCGCGGCTTCGGCAACACCTACTCGCTCGGCACCTGGGGATCGCTGGTGGTGGCGAAGGGCGATACGCGGCTGCGGATCACTGCCGCGCCCGGCCGGCACGGCCCGCCGCTCGCCGAGATGGTGTTGCCCGAAGTGATGGGCAGCGTGTTGGAGTTCGAGGCCGGCGCGCCGCCGTACCGCATCTACATCACCGGCGACACGCTGATCATCGACGATCTGAAAGAGCTGCCGCGCCGCTACCCCGGCATCGACCTTGCGCTGCTGCACCTGGGCGGCACGCGCGTGCTCGGCGTGATGGTTACGATGGACGGCCAGCAAGGCGCCGAGATGATCGCGCTGGCGGATCCACGGCTGGCCATCCCGATCCACTACGACGACTACGACGTGTTCGCGTCGCCGCTGTCCGACTTCGAGCAGGCGGTGAGCGCGGCCGGGCTGGCCGAGCGGGTGCGCTACCTGCAGCGCGGCGAGAGCTACCGCTTCGGAGGGCACTAGCGCGGCGGCTGGTGCTTGCGCAGCTCGAGCTTGGCGACCGCCTCGGCGTGCACCTCGTCGGGGCCGTCGGCCAGCCGCAGTGTGCGCGCGCCGGCCCAGGCCGCCGCCAGCCCGAAATCCTGGCTGACGCCGGCGCCGCCGTGGGCCTGGATAGCGCGGTCGATCACCCGCAGGGCCATGTTTGGCGCCACCACCTTGATCATCGCGATCTCGGCGCGCGCGGCCTTGTTGCCGACGGTGTCCATCATATAGGCGGCCTTGAGCGTCAGCAGCCGGGCCTGCTCGATCTCCATGCGCGAGGCGGCAATGTCGGCGCGGATGGTGCCCTGCGCCGCCAGCGGCTTGCCAAACGCCACGCGCGACTCGACGCGCCGGCACATGGCCTCGAGCGCGCGCTCGGCCAGGCCGATCAGGCGCATGCAGTGGTGGATGCGGCCAGGCCCCAGGCGGCCCTGCGCGATCTCGAAGCCGCGGCCCTCGCCCAGCAGCATGTTCGCGGCCGGCACGCGCACGTTCTCGAAGCGCACCTCGGCGTGGCCGTGCGGCGCGTCGTCGTAGCCGAACACCGTCAGCATGCGCTCGACCGTCACGCCGGGCGCGTCCATTGGCACCAGCAGCATCGACTGCTGTAGGTGCGCGGGCGCGCCGGGGCTGCTTTTGCCCATGAAGATCGCCAGCTTGCAGCGCGGATCGCCCGCGCCGGATGTCCACCACTTGCGGCCGTTGATCACATACTCGTCGCCCTCGCGCACGATCCGCGCCTGGATGTTCGTCGCGTCGGACGACGCGACCTCGGGCTCGGTCATGGCGAAGCACGAGCGGATCGCGCCGTCGAGCAGCGGCTGCAGCCAGCGCTCTTTCTGGGCGGGGGTGCCGTAGCGCGCCAGCACCTCCATGTTGCCGGTGTCGGGGGCCGAGCAGTTAAACACCTCGGGGGCGAGCGGCGAGCGCCCCATGATCTCGCACAGTGGCGCGTACTCAAGGTTGCTCAGCCCGGCGCCGTCGTCGCTGTCGGGCAGGAACAGGTTCCACAGCCCGGCGGCGCGCGCCCTGGGCTTCAGCTCCTCGATGATCGGGGCGGGCTGCCAGCGGTCGCCGGCGGCCACCTGCGCGGCGAACACCGGCTCGTTCGGGTAGATGTGCTCGTCCATGAACGCGCCGAGCTGCTGGCGCAGCCGCTCGACCTTGTCGGAATAGTCGAAGTTCATAGCTCACCATCATGCAGCGTATGCCAAGAATGGCCGATCGCGCTGAGTATAGCATAGCTGCCGTGGTATGATGCGAGCGATGTGATCTGCCAGAGAAATGGAGATGCGAATGGTTCAGCAGCTGCGAATCTACGAGATCTTCGAGCACAACAAGGCCGCGTTTCACGCGCGCTTTCGCGACCACGCCGCGCGGATCATGCGGCGCTACGGCTTCTCGATCGTGGGCATGTGGGAGGCTGCGGGCGCGGCGCGCACCGAGTTTGTGTACCTGCTGGAGTGGCCCGACGAGGCGGCGCTCGCGGCCGCCTGGGCGGCATTCCGCGCTGACGAGGAGTGGCAGGCGATCAAGCGCGCCACCAGCGCCGCGCATGGCGATCTGGTCGGCGCGATCGAGGATCGTGTGCTCGTGCCGCTGGCGCCGATCGCGCCGACGGATGCTGGCTAGGGCCAATACCTTTCATACGCTGTTCGCTTGATCACGTATAGATTGTGCTGCACTCCGTGGCTTCGCCACGGAGTGCAGCACAATAAGAAATTTGAGGGCGGCGAAGCCGCCCCCAAACCCCCACCAAAGTGTCAGTCATGAAGCGAATTTGGTATCAAATAGCCACAAAGCCACAAAGCTGTACCAGCCCACCCGCGCGCTCACAGGCTGGCCCCGCCCGAGAGCCGCGCGTGCGGCTGCGGCTGGCCGCGCCGCGCCAGGTAGCGAATCCCCAGCTCAGCCAGCACCAGGTTTGGCACCCACGCGAGCCAGGCCACCAGCGGGTAGGCCACGCTGAAGGGCAGGTGCGCGGCGATAATCAGCAGAGGCATCCACAGCCGCAGCGTGACGGCCGCAAAGGTGGCGGCGAAGTTGCGCACCATCCAGCGCCGGTGCTCTGCGATGCGCCGCGCGCGGATCGCGCGGTAGGCGATGGCGCCGCTGAGCAGCCAGGCCAGCGCCAGGCCGGCGAAGCCGAGGTGCGCGACCATGCCGCCGCTCGAGAACATCGCCATGTAGAGCCCGCCCAGGCCGCCGACCAGCACGCTCACCAGGTATGCCCGGCCCATCCAGCGGTGCAGCGCCGGGTAGCGCCCGCGCAGCCGCGCGACGAACTGAAACGGCCCCAGCGCCAGCGTCAGCAGCGAGCCGCCGATGTGCACCGAGATCGCCAGGCTATGCGCCTGAAACGACGGCTGCAGCTGCTCGGGGAAGGCGCGCGTCACCAGCATGATCACGGCGTAGGCTAGCACGATCAGCGCGAGCGTGGCCATCAGCAGCCATCCTGCCGCGCGGCCCGCACGCTGGTAGCGGTTTGCGACCATAGGGAGTGTTCCTTTCTGGTTGGCCGAGGCCGGCCACAATAGCGTTTTCGGGTCGGCAGAGCGCTCGTTTCTCCTGTATGGCGCCGCTAGTGTGTTTTGTTTGAAGAGCCAGCTGCCATCCTGGCTGCGCGTGCTGCGCCCTTCGCCAGGGTACTATAGCGTGCTGGCTGCGTCGAGAGGCGAAAGATGTAGCGTTGCGGCGAATTGGCTGATCGCGTGCTGTGTGCGGAGCTTTGGGGCGGCTTCGCGCCCCGAAGTTTCTTTTGCCCTGCCCGACTTCGCCGGGCAGGGCAAAACGAAAGCGATCGAGCGGAGTTTGGTATAAGTCCTATGAATAGTGTTGCTCGGCGGCCGGCGCGGGCGGCTCGGCCGGCAATTTCCGCGCGCTGTCGCGGTACCACAGCCAGATCAGCACAAGCAGCAGCGGCCCCTGCACCACCGGGGCCATGTTGTCGGGCGGCAGCAGCTGCATGCCTACCAGCAGCGCGGCCGCGCCGGCCAGTGCGAGCGCGGCCTGCTCGAAGCGCCCCAGCCGGTCGATCTCGGCAAGACCTATGTAGTGCCGCCAGCTCAGCGGCGACCCCAGCAGCATCACCGGCACCAGCGGGCGCAGCCAGTCGCCGCGCCGCAGCCGCGGCACCAGCGGCAGTGCCAGCAGCACCAGCAGCGCCAGCGCCAGCGGCGTGGCCGGCGCGCCAGGCAACACCGCGCGCACCAGCCGCACCAGCGAGCCATTGCCGATCTGGTCGACATAAAAGTTAGTATTGATCGGCGTGAAGCGCAGCCAGCCGAGCGTGGTGCCGAAGCCGAGCACCAGCTCGCACAGCAGCGTGAGCGCGGCGCCAGTGGCCAGCGCCACGGCGGCGGCGGCGTAGCGCCGCGCCAGCAGCAGCCCGCCGATCAGCACGATCGGGTACACCTTGATCGCCGCGCACAGCCCGACCAGGCCGCCCACAAGCCAGTCGCGGCGGGCCGGCCGGCTTTCTTCGGGCAACGGCGGGCGGTCGAGCTCGAGCGCGAGCAGCAGCAGCGCGAACAGCAGCGCCTCGTGGGTGCCCAGGCCGAGCGCGATCACCCAGAACGCGCCGGTGGCAGCGCAGGCCCACGCGCTCACCCGGCCGATCTGCCAGGCGCCGACCAGCGCGGCCCACGAGAGCGCCAGCCAGATCAGGCGCGCGGCCGGCCAGGGCAGCCAGCCCAGCGGCAGCGCCAGCAGCGTCGCGAAGGGCGGGTGGGCCGTCTGCATGCCGCCGTACAGCGGTGCGATATCGGCGCAGCACTCGCTTAGAATTGCCGCAGTCTGGCTGTTCGGGCTCAGCCCACGCCACCACGCCCGCGCGGCCGCGTAGTCCTGGGCGAAGTCCGAGAGGAAGCGCGGCAGCAGCAGCAGCGTGGCGACCAGCACGATCGCACCGACGAGCAGCCTGAGACGCATGGGCGTGGTTCCTTGAACGTCGCGTGGTTTACTCCTCGCCGGCCAACACGCTGTCGTAGGCCTCCGGGTCGGTGGCGCCCTCGGTGCAGATCAGCAGCACCCGGCTGTGTGCGCCGAGCCCCAGCCAGCCGCGCGCGGCCGCCAGATCGCGCGCGGAGCACAGGTCGATCAGCCCGCCCGCGCCGGCCGCGCCAGTCTCGCCGGCCACAATGCCGTCGCGCGCCAGGGCGCGCATGGCCTGGCGCGCCAGGTCGTCGTCGATCGCCAGCAGCATGTCGAGGCCGGCCGAGACATCGGGCCAGGCAACCAGCGAGGGCGTGCCGCAGTTCAGCCCGGCCATGATCGAGTCTTGCGGCTCGGGGATGCTGACGAGCCGCGCGGCCTGCAGCGACGCGAGCACGCAGGCCGCGCGGGTCGGCTCGACGCCGACGATCCGCGGGTGCGACGGGCGG
>CALLYN010001022.1 GCA_937858455.1 uncultured Kouleothrix sp. | reverse complement strand
CCGGCTCGCGCAGATCGGGGTCTTCCAGCGCGGTGACGTGGCGCTCCCAGGCGTCGAGGTACAGCAGGCTGGCGCGGCCGTCCTCGCCGCCGAACAGATCGGCCGCGCCGGGCTGGTCGGCGTACCAGGCCGGCTGCTCGTTCTCGCAGCGCAGCCCGCCGACGTAGAAGCTCCCCGCGCCGATCTCGATATCGGGCTGCGGCGTGTCGCTCTGGCCGCGCTGGTGCGTCACCAGGGTAAGCGCGAAGCCGGCCGACTCGGCGGGAACCGCGCCGGGGCCAAGCAGGTCGCGCGCCTGCGCCGCGATTGCGTCGCGCGTGATATCGGCCTGCTCGTTCCAGTCGGCGTCGAGCTGCACGCGGCCCTGCTGCATCCGTACGCTGGTGTAGCGCTTGCGCGGGCTGAAGCTCGCGCGCGAGTAGTCGCCTTTCATTGCTTACTCCGTTATATGGCACGAGCTACGCGGTTGCTCGCGATATGGGCTCGTCTGCCTGCGGCAGCAGTGATATTTGGAGCGACTTCGTCCCTCCAAACCACCCTTTCAAAACTACGACTTACGCAGTTGGCGCCCTCAGCCTTCGGCAGAGCGGTACTCTATCTCCATATCGTGTCCAATTTCCGCGCGGAGCGCGGAAATTGGACACAGAGGATGAGCACGTACCCTGCTGCCGCAGGCTCAATTCCGTACCGTGAGGAAGCCGAATCACGCAAGTGCGTAGCTCCTAAGAACATGAAAAAGTATCGCTCTGCGTAAGCGGCTATGTAACAAAAAAGAACCCGGCCTCAAGCCCGATCGGCAGGTATTCTTCAAGAACCGGTGCCAGGTTGTCTTCGGCCTGGGCAGTGTAGAGGCTGGCGAAGGCCCCCTGCTGTGTTCCGTCGGTGGCGCCGCGCCGGTGGGCCACCGGGCTCGCGGGGCGCAGCTGCGCATAGCCCGGCTGCCCATAGCGCGTGCTGGTGAACAGCGCCGCGCTCGCGCCCGCATCGACAATCGCACTGTCGCTGGCGGGCACAAACGGCTTGCCAGCCGCCGCCGCCGCGCCGGCGACGAGGCTATCGCGCAGGCTCAGCGCCAGCGCCCGCACATCGCCAAAGACCGTGACGCGCTCGAGCGTAACCCGCGCGCCTTCGTCGCCGCTCAGGCTGGCGAACGCCGTGGCCTTGGCCTCGCGGCCGGGCGCGCCGTCGATGATCGAATCGCTGGCGAACACGCCCAGCAGCGTTGGCGGCGCGCGCAGCGGCCCCACAATACTCGAGCGGATCGCCAGCTGCGCGATGCGCGCGCGCCCCTCGGCCAGGTGCAGGGTGGCGCCGCCCACGATCGTGCAGTGCTCGATCGCCAGGTCGATCCGCCCCTCGGCCGGCCTGGCGCGCCGGCCCTGGCCGACGCGCAGGCTGCCGTCGATCAGCAGCCCGTCGATCAGCAGGCGCCGCGCGCGAATATCGCCAGTGTAGGCGTCGTCCGGCTGAGACGCCAGGCTGGCTATGCTGCTCAGGGCGCTCGGCTGCTCGCCGGGGCCATCGAAGCGCACCAGCAGGTCGCAGCCCGGGCCGATCGCCGGGCGCACGCCATTGTCGGCGGCGATCGTCAGGTTGGCGCCGAGCGGCAGCCACACCACCAGGTCGCCCAGGCCGTCGTCGCCGTGGCGGGTGTTGTCGAGCAGGCGGATGATGCCGTGCGGCTCGGCGCCGTGCGCGAGGCAGCTCTGGCAGTGGCTATTCCAGGCCACCAGCGCCTCGCGTAGCGTTGGGACGCTGCTGCCGCGCGCCACCGCGATCACGTTGGCGTCGCCGATGCTCGGCTGCTGGCTGCGCCGGTGGTAGGGGCCGCCGCCGATCTCGGCGCTGAAGCCGTAGCTGTAGGTGGCGCGCAGCGTAGCGCCGGCCGCGCTAGGGTCGAGCAGCGCCACGTGGCCGCTGAGCGGGTCGATCACCGCGCGCTTGCCGTGCTGGCGCAGCCGATCGAGCGCGCCGTCGGGCAGGGCCGCCAGGTCGG
>CALLYN010001021.1 GCA_937858455.1 uncultured Kouleothrix sp. | reverse complement strand
AGTGCGAGGGGCATAGCCCCTCGCGCACCCCCTTTTCAAACAGGCTCTAAAGAAATTCGGGGCGGCTTTGCCGTCCCCAAACCCCCACCAAATCGTAAGCCATGCATGGCCGCGAAGCGGAAGCTAGGAACTACAAGCGTAAAGGGTTCGCAGATGCAGCCAATTCAGCTTTCTCTGACGCTCGAAGAAACAAATATGGTGCTCGAGGCGCTCGGCCAGCTGCCGTATATCAAGGTCTACCAGCTGATCGGCAAGATCCAGCAGCAGGCCCAGGAGCAGCTTCAGACCAGCCAGGCCGACAAGGAGGGCAGCCCATGACCGCAGCGACCCCTTCGCCGGCCGACCCGGCACTGCGGGCGCACTGGCGCTTCGACACGATCCAGGACGGCAGGCTGCCCGACACATCCGGCAACGCGAACAACGCGCTGGCCAGCGGCACCTTCGCGCTGGTGCCCGACGACGTGTTTGGGATGTGCGCCGCTTTTCAGCCCGGCTCTGGCTATATCGAGATGCCGCCGCAGGCGCTGCCCGAGGGCGGCGAGATCTCGATCTGCCTATGGGCGCGCGGCGCCGCTGCCCTGGCGGGCGATGCGAATATATTCCTTGCCAAAAGCATGTACGGGCCGGCGTCGCTGAACATCTTGCTGCCGCGCGCCGACGGCACGGTGGTGTTTGAGTGCGGCAACGACGGGCGAAACGTCGACACGATCGCCAAGCCGGCCCAGCCAAACGAGATCCGCGGCGCGTGGACGCACTGGGCCTTTACCAAAGACGCGCGCCGCGGCGAAATGAAGATCTACCGCAACGGCACGCTTTGGCATAGCGCCACCGCCAAGATGCTGCCGCTGCCACGCACGGTGAGCGCGTTTCTGAATGCCCGTGCCAGCTACCAGGGGGGCGTGGCGAACCTGCGCATTTTCAGCCGCGCGCTTTCCGCCGACGAAGTGGCTGCTCAGCTGCGTGGCGACTGGGCCGCGTTCGCACAGGCCCGGCTGAGCTACCCGCTCGACACGCGCTTATACGACGGAAACGACCAGCCGGTGCTGTACGTCGACGACGAAGCGTCGGGCCACGACCTGTGGCTCGAGATCAGCAACGCTTCACGCCTGGCGCTTGAGCTGGGCGCGCTCGGCAGCGCCACCGCCACGGATCACCACTTCGAGCTGGTGTTTCGCCCCGGCGTGCTGGCGCCCTCGTCGCTCGCACAGGTCGCGCTGGCCACACCAGGCTGGCAGATCAGCCCGGCCACGCCGCAGCCCGACGGCACCGTGTCGTTTTATCTTTCGAGCCAGGCGGCGCTCACGCTCAGGCCGCGCGAGCCGCTGCGCCTGCAGCTGCTGCACCTCAGGGCCGACGGCGGCGGCGGCTCGCGCGGCACCACCGTGCAGCTGCGCTACGAGCAGCTGCGCTACGCGAGCGACGTGTCGCTCGCGATTAGCGGCAGCCGCGTGCAAAGCCTTGAGATCGTCAGCCAGCGCAGCAAGCGCGGCATCCCGCTGCACGCCGGCCTGGTCGGCTCGAGCGCAATCCTGAACGACGGCCGCACCGCCAACAGCCTGCGCCTGCGCATCACAAACATCTCGGGCGACGAAACGCTGGCGCTGAATCCGGCGGGCCACCCGCGCGAGTCGCGCTTTCTGATCTCGTTCGACGTCGACCGCGAGTGGGGCCTGAGCACCGCCGGCCAGGCGCAGGCCGTCGCCGCGAGCGCCGACGGTGCGGGCTGGAATGTCGCCAAAGCGCCCGACGCGCCCCAGTGGGTCGTGACCAGCCAGGGCGCGCAGGGGCTGGCGCCAGGCCAGGCGATCCAGCTGTCGCTCAGCGCGATCGTTTCGTCGCTGCCCAGCGGCCCGGCCAACCTGTATGTGCGCTACCACAACATCCCCGGCTACTGGAATGGCCAGCTTGTCTGCACCGTCGAGAAGTCGCCGCTGCTCTACCGCGCCGATAGCGTGGGCATCGGCACCGACGCGCCCGGCCAGCGGCTGGTGGTGGAAGCCGCGCCGAACAGCGGGCGCGCCGCCGGCAACCGCATGCAGCAGCCGGGCCTGCTGGCGCTGCGCGGGCCGGCGCCGCAGATCGACTTTGTGGCGCTGAATGGCGCGCAGTGGGCCATCCATGCCAGCGGCAACAAGCTGTATTTCATCGGCGAGCCGTGGAACACCAAGATGCTCGTGCTCGACAGCCGTGGGCAGGTGGGCATTGGCACCGACACGCCGGGCGCCACACTTGAGGTCGGCGGCCTGCTCAAAACCAGCGCGCTCGCGGTGAATAGCCGCGCAGCATTTAAAAAGATCCAGAGCGGCCGCGTGCGCGTCGGCGCAACCGGGCAAGCCATCGTCGCGCTGTCGATCGCCTTTCCCGAGCCGTTCACCAACGAGCCGCAGGCCGTCGTCGGCACGCGCGATATCGCGGCCAACGCGGCCGGCAACAACCCGCTCTACCAGCCGCGCAGCAACCGCGTGTACGCCGCCACCGTTGTGGCCTGCTCGCCAGCTGCCATGACGGTGAATGTCGCGCTGGTAAGCGGCACCGCCAACCTGCCCGGCGAGCTGTTTCTCGACTGGATGGCCTGGGAGCTGTGAGCAACGCGAGGAGCACGCGCGATGAACCTGAGCCTGGAGATCCACCACGTCGGCATAAGCGGCGGCGACTCAACCGCAATCGTCGTGCGCGACCTCGACAAGCCGACGGACAAAGGCTGGGAGAACATCACCTTTAAGGTGCTGATCGACGCCGGGGGCGAAGATTACGACCGCGGGATGTACCGGCTCGGGCCATACCTCAAGCGCTTTTTCGGCAATCGCTCGTTCGACTATATCATCGCCTCGCACTACCACGACGACCACATCGCCGGGTTCGCGCAATCGGGTATTACGTTCAAGAAGTTTATCGACATCGGCGGGTATGCCGCCGGGCTTGACTGGTTCAATCCCTACAACCCAATGGGCGATCTCTCGCAAGACAGCACCTCGGTCACGCGATACCAGCAGTACGTTCACAACGAGGTTATCGCGGGCAAAGCCTCGCGCCACGAGCTGCCGTTTATCAAGCACGAGAACTACGACGCGGCCGGGCGCCTAAAGGACGCGTGCAAAGGGCCGGTGAAGATCGAGCTCGGCGCCGGCACAAACATCTGGCTCACCTGCTACTGCGCTAGTGGCATTCTCGCCGACGGCACCAACGTGCTGCGCCAGAACATCCAGACCAGGATCTTGCGCTTGAACGCCAAGCCCGAAGATGGCTCGGGGCTGAATACCGCCGAGCAGCACGATCTCGAGAAGTTTACAAAAACGTGGCTTCAGGACGTCAGCCCCAACGACCTGTCGATCGGCATGATTCTCGAGTGGGGCGATTTCCGCTACTTCAGCTGCGGCGACCTCAGCGGCGACCTGAGCCTGATGCGCTACTACAATATCGAAGAAGCGCTGGTGCGCTACCTGCGCGACACGATCAAAACCCTGAACGCCAACGGCAAGCCGATCACCGTGCTCAAAGCCACACACCACGGCAGCAACCACAACAACTACCCAAAAGAGGTGAGCCGCAAAGTCGCAAAAACCAGTTCGAAAGGCGAGGATCAAGACACTACAACCAGCGGCAAAAACACGAAGCCGTTCAAAAGCCAGAACGGGCTTGGCTTTCTCGACGAGCTTCAGCCAACTACGATCATTGTGCCGGCCAACCAGATGAAGGGCGTGCCCGGCGCCGAGTTTCTCCAGCGCGCCGGCGAGTACTGCCAGCACCGCAACACCGCGCTGAAGCTCAGCGATACCGTGCTGGCCGACCTGAAGACCAAGCCATACAGCCAGGTGCTGAGCGCGCTGGAATCGAAGCGCGGCGCCCAAACAAACACGGCGCAACACCAGCTGGTTCAGGACGAGATCGACAAGCTCAAAAAGCTAACGACGGTTGCGTTTATCAACTACTGCGCCTACCCACCTCTATCGTATGCAAAAAAGCAAAAGGCGAAAAAAGCCGATCTCACCGCATTTCTCGCTAAAACCTTGCAAACCAACCTGGCCGAGCAAACCAGCGCGCTTTCAAACGTGTTCAAAGCCGGCAGCGAGCGCCCGGTCGCAATCGTCGTCGTGGTGCCGTCGCGCGGCGCCGACACCATCTTGCCCAAGCCGGCGGACACCTCCGAGATCGATAAAGGCAGCCACCGGCTGATCTTTGTCAGCCACAACACTAAAACACACAAAGAAGAGCTGCAAAGCACCGCCATTCCTCAGCTGCCAGAGCTTACTACCGATCTCAAAGCGGCAGTCGAGAATGCAATCGAGCTACGCCAGGCCGAGATCGAGAATTTGATGCAGCTCGACGAGGAAAAGAAAGAAACCAAGGGGATCGAGTTTGTTCGCCAGCAGTACCCGTCGGTAGTCGAGAGCACCGCCGGCGGCCCGCACGTCGACCCTGGCCGATTATCGTGGATGAGCGATATCTTTGGGCTGGCGTACCCCGATAGCGGCTTTGACACATCGTCGCAGGCATACCAGCCCTCGACAAGCGGGCTCAGCTTTCACGATCGCGACACGATCGCCGGCCTGATCCGCAACACCCTCGGCCCGCCGCCGCGCGACCCCGACACGCCACTCAGCAATGTGCTTGGTTTACGATTGCAAAGCCTGCCGTACAACTGCATGCGCAAGCGCAAAGCCGAAGATCCGCCCGACCCCGCCGGCGATGGGCGCGCCGCCGAGGCCAGGCCGCAAAAGAAACGCCGCGTGATCAAGAAAGAATCGTAGAATCGGCAGGTGGCTTATGAAGGCGCCTACGCTTGAGCAGTTGAAGATCGACCCGCAGGGCCAGCTGGCGCTCGGCAGCGCACTGGTCGACGCGCCGGCGTTCGCGCGGATGCTGGGGCTGTTCGGCACCGCCGAGCTGCGCATCGCCGGCGCGACCGCCGCCTACGAAGATGCCGACTCGCGCAGCATCCTCGTCACTGGCAGCACCGAGCTGTTTGGCGTGGCCGTGACGCAGCTGGAGCTGTTTTTCGACGTGGCGAGCGACGACGCCTACGAATTTCAGTTCTCGGGCCGCATAGCTGCGCTGAGCCTGCAAACCCTGATCGACCGGCAGATCCTCCCACCCGGCCGGCTGCGCCTGCTCGCCGCGCTGCTCGACCAGCCGTTCGCGCATGTCGAGGTGGTGTTCGACTCCGACGACCAGACGCTGTACTTTGGCGCGCTGCGCTCGGATCGCCAGGCCGACATGCTCCAGCCGGCCGGGCTGGCGCTCGAGCGGGTTGGCTTTGAGCTCGCGCGCCACTACCGGCTTAACACCGGCACGTTTTTGCTGCACGCCACTGCCAGGCTCGGCAGCACCGCAGTTGAAACGATCACCGACATACCGCTGGGTGGCGCGCTCGCCGGCGGCTACTGGGCGCTTCGCAGCGCACCGGGGCTGCAGCTCAACGACGGCCTGCGCGACATGGTCGCGTTTCTTGGGGGCACCCAGGCCGCGCACGAGCTTGGCATCGCCAGCTGGCAGTCGGTGTTTCCGCAGGCGCTGTACGACGCCATCCCGGCGCTGTTTCTGCGCGACTTCGAGCTGCAGTTCGACCCGGACACTGTGCGGCCGGAGTATATCGAGTTCACGATCGAGAGCGCCTACCCGTTCACGCTGCCGTCGACGCAGCTCGCGATCGAGCGCGTGGGCCTGAACTTGGCGGCGATGCTTGGCGACCCCGCCACGGCCAGCCTGACGCTGTTTGGCCGCATGCGCTTCAGCCAGACCACCCAGCTCGGGCTTACCGTGGCGATCCCGGTGGTTGGCGAAGGGCCCTGGCAGATCGACGTGATCGGCTCGGCGCAGTTTGAGTCGCTGCACCATCTCGACAACCTGCCGATCAACGCATCGGCCAAAAGCGATCTCCGGCTGCCCGACGGCTTTTTTACGCTCAAGCAGCTGAATCTCGACCAGTTCACGCTGACGTTCCGGCCGGGCGAGGGCATCGAGCGCGCAGTGCTGGCCATCAGCAGCGAGCTGGAGTGCGACATCATCTCCGGCCACGACGGCAAGGCCGGGCTGGCGCTGCTCAACCCGGCGCTGGCCGTGCAGATCGCCCACCCATTCGACGCCAACAGGCGCGCGATCACCGGCACGATCGGCGGCGAGATCGCGATCGGCGGGCTGGTATTCGAGCTGAGCGCCGAAAAGCGCGGCGACGGCTGGAGCTTTGCGTGCAGCAGCGGTGGCCTGCTGGCGGCCGGCGCAGCGCTCGACGACCTGGCCAGCCACTTTGGCTTTGGCCTGCCGCCGGTGCTGCGCGAGCTGGCGATCGTGGGGATCGACCTGACGTTCAGCACCACCACCGGCGGCCAGCCGGCCAGCGATCTGCGCTTCAGCTGCAAGGCGCGCCTGCCGCTCTCGGCCGAGCGGCAGCTCGACGCCGAGCTGGTGATCGAGCTGCATAGCCAAGGCCCCGGCAGCTACTCGCGCAGCGTCGGCGGAACGCTGGCGATCGGCGAGCATACGTTTGTGCTGGCATTCAGCGGCGAGCAGCACGACGGCCAGAGCGCCTCGCGGCTGATCGCCTGCTTCAGCAACGCCGGCGGCCCGCGCGCCTTTCGCCTGCACGACATGGTCGCCGAGGTGTCGATCGAGGCCGCCGCGCTGGTGCCGCCGACGTTCGAGATCGACATCAAAGACGTGGTGTTTGTATACGGTGCCGGCGACACCCCGCTCTGCCTGTTTGGGGTCGATCTCGGCGCGGCGATCAGCCTCGCAAACCTGCCGCTGGTCGGGCAGGAGTTAGGGCCCGACGTGCGCCTGGCCGTCGACGACCTGCAGATCGTGCTGGCCTCACGGGCGGTATCGCAGGCCGAGGCCGCCGCGATCAACGCGCAGCTGCCAGCTCAGGTGGCGCGGCTGCCTGGCAGCGCCACGAGCGGCGACGCGGCGGCTGTTGTGCTCAAGCGCGGCCTGAACGCCAGCGCGACGCTGCAGCTGGGGCCGAGGTCGGGGTCACGGACTGGCTGCTGGAGCCGTTCTCGACCATCTATGCCGAGGTCCGGATCCGGGCTTGGCTGCTGCGCAGCCATTGTCGCTGGCTGCGTGCGTCGGTGCCGGCCGACGAGGAACAGCGGCTGGCGGCTCTGCGCAGGCTGGGTCTTCTGGACACCCAACCGGAGGAGCGCTTCGATCGTCTGACCCGGCTGGCCACCGGCCTGTTCAAGGTGCCGATGGCCCTGGTCAGCCTGCTCGACCGCGAGCGGCAGTGGCTGAAGTCGACCTGCGGGGTCGCGGTCCGGCAGACCTCGCGTGAGGCCTCGTTCTGCGCCCATGCGATCCTGCGCCGTGAGGTGATGATCATTCCAGATGCGCTGCTGGACATGCGGTTCGCCGACAACCCCTTCGTCGTCGGCGAGCCGCGGATCCGCTTCTATGCCGGCTGCCCGCTGGTACTGCAGGACGGCAGCTGTGTCGGCACGCTCTGCATCCTCGACACCCATCCACGCCAGCTCGACGGCATCGAGATCCACCACCTGCAGGACCTCGGTGCCCTGGTCGAGCAGGAGCTCAGCCGGTCACCGTGCACCTCTGACAGCTGATCGTCGCTGCCGCAGAGATCCCCGCTTCTGCTCAGTCGCTTTCCTGCTGCTC
>CALLYN010001020.1 GCA_937858455.1 uncultured Kouleothrix sp. | reverse complement strand
CTGCTGGCGGGCGTGGCATGGCGCCGCCGCAGGCCGGCGTAGCATAAGAGCCTACCTGAACAGCGGCGCATCAAAGCATCAGTTTCGCCGCGTCTACCGTGCCTTGAAGCAAAGGAACTCGCATGGCCCGCATACCCCGCAGCCAGTACGCCGCGCTGTATGGCCCCACCACCGGCGACCGCGTGCGCCTGGCCGATACCAACCTGCTGATCCAGATCGAGCGCGACCTGCTGACCCACGGCGACGAGGCGGTGTTCGGCGGCGGCAAGACCATACGCGACGGCATGGCCCAGCGCGCGTCGGCCACCAGCCGCGCCGGAGCGCTCGACCTGGTGATCACCAACGCGATCGTGCTCGACGCAGTGCTGGGCGTAGTGAAGGCCGACATCGGCGTGAAGAGCGGCCGGATCGTCGCACTCGGCAAGGCCGGCAACCCGGATACCATGGACGGCGTGCACCCGCAGATGGTGATCGGCCCGGGCACCGAGGTGATCGCCGGCGAGCACCTGATCGCCACCGCCGGCGCGATCGACAGCCACATCCACATGATCGCGCCGCAGCAGGTGTACGAGGCGCTCTCGAACGGCATCACCACCATGATCGGCGGCGGCACCGGCCCGGCCGACGGCACCAACGCCACCACCGTCACGCCCGGCCCCTGGTACATCGCGCGCATGCTCGAGGCCGCCGAGGGCCTGCCGGTGAACTGGGGCCTGCTCGGCAAAGGCAACGCCAGCTCGCCCGAAGCGCTGCGCGAGCAGATCGAGGCCGGCGTATGCGGCCTGAAGGACCACGAGGACTGGGGCACCACGCCGGCGGTGATCGATGCCTCGCTGCGCGTGGCCGACGAGTACGACGTGCAGGTGGCCATCCACACCGACACGCTCAACGAGAGCGGCTTTGTCGAAGATACGATCTCGGCGATCGGCGGGCGCACCATCCACACCTACCACACCGAGGGCGCCGGCGGCGGCCACGCGCCCGACATCATTAAGATCGCCGCGCTGCCGAACATCCTGCCCTCCAGCACCAACCCAACCCGCCCATACACCGTCAACACGCTGGCCGAGCACCTCGATATGCTGATCGTCTGCCATCACCTCAACCCGGCAATCGCCGAAGACGTGGCCTTCGCCGAGAGCCGCATCCGCAAAGAGACCATCGCCGCCGAGGATGTCCTGCACGACCTGGGCGTGATCAGCATGTACTCGTCGGACTCGCAGGCGATGGGGCGGGTGGGCGAGGTGGTGACGCGCGCGATCCAGACGGCGCACAAGATGAAGGAGCAGCGCGGCCCGCTGCCCGACGACACCGCCGAGCACGACAACGCGCGCGTGCTGCGCTACCTGGCCAAGCTGACGATCAACCCGGCGCTGGCCCACGGCATCGCCCACGAGGTCGGCAGCCTCGAGCCGGGCAAGCTGGCCGATATTGTGCTGTGGGACCCGGCCTACTTCGGCGCGAAGCCCAAGATGATTCTGAAGGGCGGCATGATCGCCTGGGCCGCGATGGGCGACCCGAACGCTTCGATCCCCACGCCTCAGCCGGTGTTCTACCGCCCGATGTTCGGCGCGCACGGCCGGGCGCTTGGTCGCACCTGCGTCAACTTCATGTCGCAGGCGTCGATCGACCTGGGCGTGCCCGAGCGGCTCGGGCTGACGCGCCGCGCCGTAGCGGTGAAGCACTGCCGCAGCGTCGGCAAGGCCAGCCTGGTGCGCAACAGCGCCATGCCGCGTATTGATGTCGACCCCGAGACCTACCAGGTGTTTGTGGATGGCGAGCTGGCCACCTGCGAGCCGGCCGAGCGGCTGCCGCTGACTCAGCTGTTCTATATTGTGTGAGGCGCCGCCCGAAACAGGGCTTGTTGTCGCAGCTAGAACCTACGCAGCTGGCGCGCTCTGCTTTTGGCAGAGCGCGCCCTGATTCTCTATAGGTGCGGGGTTTTCCGTATCGGGCGCGGCGCGCTACGCGCCGGTGGCCATCCGCCGGCAGCTCTCGGCGCATGCCTGGCACGCCTCGGCGCACGCCAGCATCTGGCTATCGCGGCCCATGCCGCGGCAGCTTTCGGCGCAGGCCTGGCACGCCTCGGCGCATACGCCGCACACCTGCGAGTGCAGCGGCGACATGCGCAGCATAAACGCCGCGCTCGTGGCGCAGATCTGCGCGCAATCTTGCAGCGTGCGAATATGCACCGGCGCGGCGTGCTGGCCCCCCAGGCTCAGGCAGTGCTGGATCGTGCGCTCGCACATTTGAAAGCAGTTCAGGCAGTTGCCGATGCACTCGCGCATCACGTCGCCGATCCGCTCGCGGGCTTGGCTCGTCATGGCTGTCTCCTCTCTCCGCTATGCCGCACGCCATCGCGCGGCCAGATAGCCTAGCAGAGCAGCAGGTTCCATGCCGGCATCGCACCAACTTCGTTTGATCTCGTTCTTTTGAAGCTACCTGAAAGGGGTGCGTTGGCTTGACCACCCCCTTCGCTCCC
>CALLYN010001019.1 GCA_937858455.1 uncultured Kouleothrix sp. | reverse complement strand
ACCACGCGCGCGCCCATTGCGGCGGCGCGGCGCGCGCACGCCGCGCCAATGCCCGACGACGCCCCGGTGATCAGCATGGTGCTGCCGCGAACCTGCATACCGCCTCGCTGCTGGCGCGCCAGCCATCCGCCACCCGGCCCGGCGCGTATTTGTTGAAGCCGCCGGCCATTCTAGCTCAGCTGCGCCATGCTCGCAAACCCGGTGGTACAATACTAGCTGTGGGCCAGGGCCTGCGCCGAACGCCCAGCGGAGTGGAAACCGAAGCACCATGTTCAAACTGTACAATACGCTGACGCGGCGGCTTGAGCCGTTCGAGCCGATCGAGCCGGGGCGCGTGCGCATGTATAGCTGCGGCCCTACGGTGTACCGCTACATTCACATCGGCAACCTGCGCACCTTTCTCATGGCCGACTGGCTGCGCCGCACGCTGGCCTACCGTGGCCTCGAGGTGCGCCACATCAAGAACATCACCGACGTCGGCCATATGCGCGTCGAGATGCTCGACCGTGGCGAGGATAAGCTGATTGCCCAGGCGCGCAAAGAGGGCAAGACATCGGCGCAGATCGCCGAGTTCTACACCGAGGCGTTTCTCGAAGACGAGCGCCGCCTCAATATTTTGCCCGCGCACGTGTTTCCGCGCGCCACCGAGCACATCCCCGAGATGCAGGCGATCGCGGCTGGTCTGCTGGCCAAGGGCCTGGCCTACGAGGCCGGCGGCAATGTGTTCTTCGATGTGCGCCGCTTCCCCGAGTACGGCAAGCTCTCGGGCAATCTGCTGGCCCAGATGCTGGCCGGCGTGCGCGACGCCGCCGACCCGTACCGCCGCAACCCCGAGGATTTCCCGCTCTGGAAGCTGGCCGAGCCCGGCCGCGAGATGTCGTGGGAGAGCCCGTGGGGCCGCGGGTTCCCCGGCTGGCATATCGAGTGCAGCGCCATGGCGATCAAACACCTTGGCGAGCAGTTCGATATCCATACCGGCGGCGTCGACAATATCTTCCCGCACCACGAAGACGAGATCGCCCAGAGCGAGGGCTTCACCGGCAGGCGCTTCGTCAACTATTGGCTCCATGCCCAGCACCTGCTGGCCGATGGCCAGAAGATGGCCAAGTCTACCGGCAATGCCTACACTCGCGCCGACGTCGAGGCGCGCGGCTTCGACCCCATGGCGCTGCGGCTGCTGTTCGCCATGATCCACTACCGCAGCCGGCTCAACTTTACGTTCTCGTCGCTGCGCGCCGCCGAGGTGGCCCTGCGCCGGCTGCGCGCCGCCGCGCTGCGCTTGGTCCACGCTGCTGGTGTGCACGGCCTGCC
>CALLYN010001018.1 GCA_937858455.1 uncultured Kouleothrix sp. | reverse complement strand
GGCGGCGCCTCGGTGATCGCCGAGGCCATGCGCGCGCTGCCGCTGGCCGCGCCCAAGCTGCTGGTATTCACGCTGGCCGCCGGCGATATGAAGCCCTACCTCGGCAGCCGCAATATCACCGTGATGCCCTCGATCGTCGACGTGGCCGGGCTCAACCGCGTGAGCCGCCAGATCTTCAGCCACGCCGCCGGCGCGATCGTCGGGATGGCCCGCGCCGAGACGCCCGAGATCGCCGACCGGCCGATCGTCGCCGCCAGCATGTTCGGCAACACCACCCCCTGCGTCGATCGCGCGCGCGCCACGCTCGAGGCCGCCGGCTACGAGGTGATGGTATTCCACGCGACCGGCACCGGCGGCGCCACGATGGAGAGCCTGATCGGCGACGGGTTCGTGCGCGGCGTATGCGACATCACCACAACCGAGTGGGCCGACGAGCTGGCCGGCGGGATCTTGAGCGCCGGCCCAACCCGCCTCGACGCCGCCGCGCAGGCCGGCGTGCCGCAGGTGGTAGCGCCGGGCTGCCTCGACATGGTGAACTTCGGCCCGCGTGAGAGCGTGCCGGCGCGCTACGAAGGCCGCCAGCTATACGCCTGGAACCCGACCGTCACGCTCATGCGCACCACCGCCGACGAGAACGCGCAGCTGGGCCGGATCTTCGCGGCCAAGCTCAACGCGGCGCGCGGCCCCGTGCGCGTGCTCATCCCGCTGCGCGGCTTCTCGATGCTCGACAGCCCCGGCGACCGCTTTTGGGATCCCGCGGCCGACGCAGCATTCGTGCGCGAGCTGGGCGCCGCGCTACGCCCCGACATCCCAGTGGAGCAGCTCGACGCAAATATCAACGATCCGCGCTTCGCCGACCGCGCCACCGAGCTGCTGCTGGCGATGCTCGGCTGAGCGCTGCGCGAGGGTGGAGGGCCTGCGGCCCTTCAAGAATGCTGTTTTTCCGGCTCGGCCGAGGCCGCCGCTCTGGCAGGGCCAGAAGACAATGCTTCGCGCGGGCGGCAAAGCCACCCCCGCACCCCCACCGAGCTGCCAAGCTCGGCAAGAAGCTTGGCTGCAGCGAAAGAAAACGAGGCACCTATGCCATTTATTCCAAGAGACCAGGCGCTCGCGCAGCTGCACGCCCAGATCGCCCAGCGCCGGCCGATCATCGGCGCGGGCGCGGGCACCGGCATTTCGGCAAAATTTGCCGAGCGCGGCGGGGTCGACCTGATTATCATCTACAACTCCGGGCGCTACCGCATGGCCGGGCGCGGCAGCCTGGCCGGCCTGATGCCCTACGGCGACGCAAACGCGATTGTCGTCGATATGGCGCGCGAGGTGCTGCCGGTGGTGAAGCACACCGCAGTGCTGGCCGGCGTGTGCGGCACCGATCCGTTCAGGCTGATGCGGCCATTCCTGCGCCAGCTGAAGGAGCTTGGCTTCGACGGCGTGCAAAACTTCCCAACCGTCGGCCTGTTCGACGGCAGCATCCGCGTAGGCCTCGAAGAGACCGGCATGGGCTACGGGCTTGAGGTCGACATGATCGGCGAGGCCCACCGCCAGGACATGTTGACCTGCCCGTATGTGTTCGACGCCGACACGGCGCGCGCCATGGCCGAGGCCGGCGCCGACGTGCTCGTGCCGCATATGGGCCTGACCACCAGCGGCAGCATTGGCGCCTACACCGCGCTCACACTCGCCGAGGCCGCCGCGCGCGTGCAGGCCATGCGCGACGCAGCCGTCGCGGTGCGGCCCGACATCATCGTGCTGTGCCACGGCGGCCCGATCGCCACGCCGGCCGACGCGCAGTATATCTTTGATCATACCGAGGGCATTGCCGGCTTCTTCGGGGCCTCGAGCATTGAGCGCCTGGCAGTCGAGCCGGCGATCGAGGGCCAGACGCGCGAGTTCAAGGCGCTGGCGCCGCGCGCCGCCTGAGCGCGGGCCTGGGTTCGCCGGCGCGGCGCCCGCACTGCCGGCTTTTCGCGCCAGCTCTTGGGCCAGGAGCTGCCGGCAGCGCGACGGGAAAACAAAAACTACCGTTATAATAGGCAGAAGGCTCAGGAGCCGCCGGAAAAGCAGCGGCGCGCCACGTGCCTCGCGATCGGCCACGCGGCCGGCCGCCGGGCGGGGCGGCGCGCTTGCACACAGCCTTTTCGCGCATGCCTCTGAGCCGGCAGAAAGGCAAATCCAATGCAGCAATCCGGATCGGGCTGGGTTGTGTACGGCGACGACGTCGAGTCGGTCACGTTCGATTGGGGTGTCGTCAAGATCCTGAGCGAGCCGGCCGTCACAAACGCCGAGCGCTTCAGCTTCGGCATGGTCGTGCTGGCGCCGGGCAAAGGCCACGAGCGCCACAACCATCCCGGCGCAGAGGAAATCATCTATGTCATGTCGGGCGAGGGCGAGCAGATGATCGACGACCAGCCGCCGATCCACGTGCATGCTGGCGCGAGCATCTACATCCCGGCCGACGTCTACCACTCGACGCTGAACACCGGCTGGGAGCCGCTGCGTCTGCTGATTGTCTACTCGCCGGCCGGCCCCGAGCGCCTGCTGCGCGATATTCCCGGCTGCCGTGTTCTGCCGCCGGGACAGCCACCGATATGATCGGACGCACACGGCGGGGCGCGGCGGCGGTGTAACCGCCCGAGCGCCCCTGGCTGCCGCCCGGCGGCCCGCGATACCTCCCACGCGGAGGCGAGCCGCGTACGTCCCTGTATGTGAGTAGTGTAGCCATGGAAACACTGACCAACGGCCAACCGCGCGACGACGACGCATCACTCACCGAGCGGGCGTACAAGGCGATCTCGAGCGCAATCGCGCGCCTCGAGCTAAAGCCGGGCGAATCGCTTACGCAGGATCGCCTTGCCAAGTGGCTGTCGATCAGCCGCACGCCGGTGCGCGAGGCGCTGCGCCGGCTCGAGCAGGATGGGATCATCCAGACCGCGCCGGGGCGCGGCCTGATCGTCTCGGAGCTGACGATCAAAGACGCCGAGGATCTGCTCGAGATGCTGGCGCTGCTCGATACGCGCGCCGCATGGCTGGCCGCGCAGCGCCGCACCCCCGAGCAGGCCGAGCGCCTGCTGGCAATCGCGCAGGATCTGCGCGTCGCGGCGAATGGCTACGATATCGAGGCATGGGATCGCATCGACCAGCCGTTTCACGAGACGCTGCTCGACGCCTCGGGCAACCAGTTTTTGCGCCGCGCGATCGAAGATGTGCGCCGCCGGCTGCAGCGGATCACCTACCACCTCGCGCGCCAGCCCGAGCACCTCGACTCGGGCACCGACGAGCACGTCGACCTGGCGCGCGCGATCTATGCCGGCGACGCCGAGGCTGCAGCCGAGATCCAGCGCCACCACCTCGACACCATGCGCACCATGGCGCTGAAGCTGATACGGACGCATATTGTCCCGGTGCGCGGCGAGCGCTTCTGACCTTGGGGGCGAGGCCCCTCGAAACCACCGAGGAGGTACCAACAATGGCACGACCAGTGACGCTGTTCACCGGCCAATGGGCCGATCTGCCGCTTGAGGAGCTGGCCAAGAAGGCCAAGGGGTTCGGCTACGATGGGCTCGAGCTGGCCTGCTGGGGCGACCACTTCGAGGTCGATAAGGCGCTTGAGGACGACGGCTACCTGCGCCGCAAGCGCGAGCTGCTCGAGCGCAACGGCCTGCAGTGCCACGCGATCAGCACCCACCTGGTGGGCCAGTGCGTGGCCGACCGGTTCATCGACGACCGCCACAAGGGCATCTTGCCGGCGTATGTCTGGGGCGACGGCGACCCCGAGGGCGTGCGCCAGCGCGCCGCCGACGAGGTAGCGCGCACCGCGCACGCCGCCAAGGCGTTTGGCGTGTCGCAGGTCAACGGCTTCTCGGGGTCGCCGATCTGGCACCTGCTCTACTCGTTCCCGCCGAACAACCCCGACACGATCGAGGCCGGCTACCGCGAGTTCGCCGAGCGCTGGAACCCGATCATGGACGCGTTCGACGAAGCCGGCGTGCGCTTCGGCCTCGAGGTGCACCCCACCGAGATCGCCTACGACATCCCGACGACCGAGAAGGCGCTCGACGCGATCGGCCGGCGGCCAGCCTTCGGCATCAACTTCGACCCGAGCCACCTGCACCACCAGTTCGTCGACCCGGTGCTGTTTCTCGAGACGTTTGCCGATCGGATCTACCATGTGCACGTGAAGGAGAGCCGCCGCAACCTGAACGGCCGCAACGGCATCCTTGGCTCGCACCTGAACTTCGGCGACCCGCGCCGCGGCTGGGATTTCGTCTCGCCCGGCCACGGCGGGATCGAGTGGGGGCCGATCTTCCGCACGCTCACGCGCATCGGCTACAGCGGCCCGCTGTCGGTCGAGTGGGAAGACAGCGGCATGGACCGCGAGTTCGGCGCCGCCGAGGCTTGCGCGCTGGTGAAGAGGCACGACTTCCCGCCCAGCCAGGTGGCATTCGACGCGGCGTTTCAGAAGAAGTAAGGCCCGCGACGCGCGTGCCGAGCGCGCGGGGCGGCAGGCCGCACCCGCCACCCTCCCGCTTTTTGCGCCCCGCCTGCTGTGTGAAGCGCAGCAGGCGGGGCGGTGTACAGAAAACCGCTGATCGCTTGGATTATGTTGGGGGTTCGGGGGCGGCTTCGCCGCCCCCGAAATTTCTTTTTCTTGTGCGG
>CALLYN010001017.1 GCA_937858455.1 uncultured Kouleothrix sp. | reverse complement strand
ATGGCGCGCACGCGCGCGTCGTCGATATTCAAGATCGCGTGGCCGTCGGGCGGCAGCGCGCGCACCAGCTCGCTCTTGGTGTGGGCCACCATCTCGATCGTGCCCATGCGCTCGAGGTGCGATGGCCCGACGTTTGTCACAATGCCGATATGTGGCCGGGCGAGCTGCGCCAGCAGCGCAATATCGCCCGGCACATACGCCCCCATCTCCAGCACGGCCACCTCGTGGCTGCGATCGAGCTGGAGCAGGGTTAAGGGCAGTGTGGACTCGTTGTTATAGCTTCTTGGGTTTTTTAAGGTGCGATACCGACGCTGCAGCACCGACGCGGCCACTTCCTTTGTCGAGGTTTTGCCCACGCTGCCGGTGATGCCAATCACCGTTGGCGCGAACTGGCCCCAGTGGTAGCTCGCCAGCCGGTGCAGTGCCGCCAGCGGCTCGTCGACCGCGATCAGCAGCACTGTGTCGGGCTCGGCGCCGGCCAGCCCCGCGCCGGTGGGCTCCACCACCGCGAATGGCCGATCCAGCTTCAGCCCGCTCGCCCGATCCTGCCGCACCAGCGCCGCCCTGGCGCCGCGCGCAACTGCGTCGGCGATGAAATCGTGCCCGTCGACCCGCTCGCCGCCTAATGCGACGAACAGTGCGCCGGGAATTGCCAGCCGCGAGTCGATCACCGCCTCGGGGAAGGCAACCTGGCCGAGCGCGGCCGGCACGCTTGGCGTCGAACGCCCGCTCGCGGCCTGCACTCCAGTCAGCACTTCAGCCAATCGCAACACCGCCAAATCCTCCCTATGAACCCGGATCTCGGCGGCATTGTAGCATAGATTATCTTTACCAGTTGCAGGCCCGCGCGGCGCGCTAGTGCGCTGCGATCGCCACGCCCGGCACCTGCTCGGGCCCTACGAAGTTCGGGTCGGGCGCGATCCGCTCATAGCGCATCAGCTGCTCGACGATCTTGCGATACACCGGCAGCGCGGTGTTCACGCCGAACGGGTCGTCTTTCGGGTAATCGATCTTCACCAGAATGGCATAGCGCGGATGCTCGATCGGCGCCAGCCCGGCCACCGAGCCAATTGTGCCGGGGCCGTAGCCGCCCTTGCTGTCGGGGATCTGCGACGTGCCGGTTTTGGCGCCGATCGCATACCCCGGCACCAGCCAGAGCGTGTCGGGCTTGATCGGGTTGACATAGCCATTCGCCGATTTCACGATCATGTCGCGGATGGTGCTCGCCACCTCGGGCGCGATCGGCTGGCCTTGGGCCTGCGGCTGCGTCGTGGTGCAGTTATCGGCGTGGCAGATTTTCGCCACCACGTAGGGCCGCATCAGCGTGCCGCCGTTGCCGATCGCCGCGATCATGCGCGCCTGCTGCAGCGGCGTTACCAGCACCGCCTGGCCAAAGGCGTTGGTGTCGAGATCCAGCGGCCCCCAGCTGTCGGCGTTGGGGTCTTTCACGATGCCCTCGCCCTCGCCCGCCAGGTCGATTCCGGTGGCCTTGCCGTAGCCGAACGCGTTCACCATGGCGTAAAATTTGTCTTTGCCGGTCAGCTCGTTGAACTGCAGCGCCGCGACATTGCTCGAGTAGTACAGCATCTCGGCCGGCGTGAGCATGCCGTGCCCGCCACTGTCCCAGTTCTTCAGCGTCCAGCCGTAGCGCTCGATCACGCCAGGGTCGTCGACGGTGGTGCTGGTGGAGAACGTGCGCGCCTGCAAGCCGGCGGCCACCGTCACCAGCTTAAACGTCGAGCCCGGCTCGTAGCCCTTGGCGATCGCCGGGTTCAGGTTGTACATCTCGGGGTCGTAGTCGTAGTAGCGGTTCGGGTCGAATGTCGGGTAGCTGGCCATGCCGCGCACCGCGCCGGTGGATGGCTCGAGCACGATGATCGAGCCGCCGTCGGCCTTGTGCGTGTCGATCGCCGCCTTCAGCTCGACCTCGATCAGGTGCTGGATGAGCGGGTCGATTGTCAGCTCGAGGTCGGCGCCGTCGCTGGCGGGCTTGCTCTGCTGCGGCGCGATCCAGATCGGCTGCGATTGCGCGTCGACTTCGGCGGTGATCATTCCGGTGGTGCCGATCAGGTCGGTGTTGTAGTAGCCCTCGATGCCGCTAATGCCCACGCCCTCGAGGTTTACCGCGCCGATCGTCTGCGCCGCGAAGCTGCCCTGCGGGTACACCCGCCGCGGCTCGTAGATCATCCGCAGCCCTGGCTCGCTCTCGATGATTTTCGATACCTGCTGGGCGATCTCCGGGTCGAGCCAGCGCTTCAGCGGCACCCACGCGCTGTCGGGCTGCTGCAGAGCCGCCAGCAGATCGGGCGCGGGCTTGCCGAGCAGCCCGGACAGCATCAGCGCCAGCCGCGGCGCGTTCTTTTGGTCGACCTCGCGCGGCACTGCGAACAGGCTTTCGCGATCGACATCGAGCGCGAGCACATTGCCGGCGCGGTCGCGGATGGTGCCACGGCGCGGGTTGAGCGGCAGCTGGCGCTTGATCTCGCTATTGGCCATGCTGCTGAGCTTGGCGCTCTGGAGCACCTGCAGATTGCCCAGCCGCAGCGCCACAATCGCAATCATCGCCACTGCGACGATCAAAATCGCGTTGATCCGCCAGCGACTGATCGCGACGGGCCGGGCGGTTTTTTTCAGCTGTTGGCTGCGTGCTGCCATACTGGCCTGGTGTTCACCGCGCATACTTGCGCATGGGCGCGAATGGAGTGCTCGTCGGTATCGAGCGAATGCTTGCCGGCGCTCTAGCGCCCCTCGGCCTGTACGCCCGGCACGGCCGGCGGCGCGATCGTAATGTAGCGCACCTGGTTGGGCTGCATTGGCTGCATATTCAGCGATTTGGCGCGGCCTTCGATCTTCAGCAGCGACTCGGCTTCGGAGAGCTGGAGCTGCAGTGTGCCGTGCTCGCGCAGCAGCAGCTTCTGGGTATTCTGCAGGTTCACCAGCTCGTAGCCCTGCGTGGCCAGCCGGCCCGTCTGCCCGAGCGAGATCAGGCTCAGCAGCGCGAAGATCACCGCCGCAGCGATCAGGTAGCGCCCACCATCGAGCTGCAGGTAGCGCGCGAGCTGACTGCGCCGCACGCGCGCCTGCTGGATGGGAAAGAGCTGTCGGATGTTGACGGCCATGATCTGCCTCTCATCTCTCTGGGTTCAGCTTCTCGGCGATGCGCAGCTTGGCACTCCGGCTGCGTGGGTTGCTGCGCGCCTCGTCGGCCGCGGCCACGATCGGTTTCTTTGTGACGATCGCCAGCTGGTTGCGCTCGCTGCCGCCATAGCCCGACTCGGCGCGAAAGAACAGCTTGGCGATCCGGTCTTCGAGCGAGTGGAACGCGATCACCGCGATGCGCCCACCCGGCGCCAGTAGCTCGATAGCCTGCGGCAGCGCCGTTTCGAGGCTTTCGAGCTCGCGATTGACGGCGATGCGCAGCGCCTGGAATGTGCGCGTGGCTGGGTGAATTTTGCCGTGCCGCCCGCCCAGCGCTCGCTCGACCAGCCCGGCCAGCTCGGCAGTGCTGGTGATCGGCCGCTTGCGGCGTGCCTCGGCGACCAGGCGCGCCACTCGTCGCGCGCCGCGCTCTTCGCCATAGTTGAAGATCAGGTCGGCCAGCTCGGCCTCGGGCATCTCGTTCACCAGATCCGCCGCCGTTTCGCCCTGCGTCGGGTCGAGCCGCATATCCAGCGGCGCGTCGGCGGCGAACGAAAAGCCGCGCTCAGGCGTATCGAGCTGGTACGACGAGACGCCCAGATCGAGCAAGATGCCGTCGACGGCGGCGAAACCGTGCTCGCGCGCCAGCCGGCCGATCTCGCGAAAGTTGCCATGTACCAGCGTAGTGCGCCCGCTATAGATTGCCAGCCGCGCCCTGGCGGCGGCTAGCGCGGCCGGGTCGGCGTCGAGGCCAAGCAGCCGGCCGTTCGGCGCGCTGGCCGCCA
>CALLYN010001016.1 GCA_937858455.1 uncultured Kouleothrix sp. | reverse complement strand
CATCCCGGCGCTGCGGCTGGGCCGCCTGGCGCCGCGCGACCTGGTGCGCTACTTCTACCGCTCGACACTGCGCCGCGCCGCCGCCGGCGGGATACCGCGCCGCGCCGACCAGACGCCCTACGAGTACAGCCAGCGGCTGGCCCAGCAGCTGCCCGAGGCCCAGCCCGACATCGCCGCGCTCACCGAGTCGTTTGTGCTGGCCGAGTATAGCGCGCGCCCGATCGGCGACGACGATGCGCGCCTGGCGCGCCGCCCGTGGGAGCGCGTGCGCCGGCGCCTGCGCGAGCTTGGCCGGCGGCGCGAGGAACCGCTCTAGCGATCATATGCCCCGGCGTAGCACCTGCGCGAAGCGCCGCGCCAGCAGCCACACCAGCGCGGCCTGGTACGCCAGCGCCAGCGCCACAAACAGCCAGGCCTGCGGGTCGCCGGCCGCGAACGCCCAGTAGATCGCCGCCGGCCAGTATGTAGGCAGCACCCCCAGCATGTGGCGCCAGCCCGCCCCAACGAACAGCCCGCCCAGCGGCGCCATCAGCAGCACACTACCGGCTTTCATCAGTGCCAACCCCTGCACCTTGTTGGCTGCGAAGCACGCCAGCGCCAGCGCCGTGAGCGGCGCGAGCGGCGCTGCGGCTAGCGCTGCCAGCGGCAGCGCCTCGGGCCTTGGGTTGGCCAGCCCGGCCAGCGGTAGCGCCACAAGCGCGGCGGCCGCGCTCGCGACGGTGGGCGTGGCAAGCCGGTAGGCCAGGTAGCGCGCAGCCGGCAGCGGCGTCACCTGTAGCGCCACAAGCGTCTGGTCGTCGCGCTGGTCGAGCAGCAGAAAGCCGATGATCATGCCGTACAGCACCGGCGTGAGCAGCAGCAGCGCGGCGCTGGCGATCGGCGTATACAGTGGCAGCAGGTCGGCGCCAAGCGCCGCGCCGATGCGCGCGAGCACAGCAGGCAGCACCAGGCGCATCGGCAGGATGATCAGCAGCGGCAGGGCCAGCACCCAGCGCAACAGCGCGTCGCGGCCGATGGTGCGCGCGTCGAGCGGGCCGAGCCCGGCGAAGAGCTTGAGCATAGTTTCCTCGACTAGTAGGCTAGCGGCAGCTGCGCCAGGCCGCGCACGAATACGCCTTTGTTCCAGCGCAGCTCGGCGCTGGGCTGGCTGAGCCGCAGGTTCGGCATATTGGCGGATTGCATCAGTTCCTGCTGATTTTGATCGGGCGGTGTTACCACGTGGCAGAGCGCTCAAGCGCGCGCCGGGCCAGCCAGGCGGCCAGGCCAATCCACAGCAGCGAGTACAGCAGGCCGTACGCCCACTCGCCGGCCCCGAGTGGCTCCAGCGCGCCGCGCATCAGCGTCAGCGGCGCCTCGATCGGGTGAAGGTATAGCAGCGGGTGCCGCCAGCCCAGCGCGTACGCCGGTACCGGCAGCATCAGCGCGCCGACGTAGCCGGCCGAGGGGATGAGATATTCGTTCAGGGCGCTGTAGCGCGCCACCGCCACCACACCGAACAGCGTGTAGATCGCTGCAGCGGCGGCCAGGCCCAGCGCCAGCGCGGGGCTGATGCGCCAGCCGGTGAAGAGCGCCACAACCGCCAGGTTATAGGCCAGCGCCAGCAGCGTCAGCGTGATTGTTTTCGAGGCCAGGTACTCGCGGGCGCGCAGTGGCGTTACCACCTGGGCGCTCAGGCTGCCCTCGGCCTTTTCGAGCAGCACCTGGCCGCCGACGAAGTAGAATGTGGTGATTGCTAGGTTGTTCAGCACCAGCGCGGGCACAAGCCAGGCCAGCCGTGCGCCCAGGCCGGGCAGCTGGCTCAGCGCCAGCGCGTAGATCGCCAGCACAAACGCGCAGGCATAGTAGAAGCCGTTGCGCAGCTGCAGGCGCGCGTCGGTGCGCAATGTCGCGATCATGCGGTGCATATGCTGTTCTCGCTATTGTGTGGAAGCTGCCGCTAGCTTAGGCTGCGCCCGGTGACGCGAATAAAGATCTCGTCGAGGCTGGCTTCGAGCGTGTGGATTGTCTGCACCGGCCGCTCGCGCAGCAGGCTCAGGAACGCGTGGTTCTCGCCCAGGCCGGGCAGCGCGAACTCGGCGCGGGCCAGCTGCTCGCCGGCCTGGTATTCGACGCGCACACTCGCGCTGCCGTAGCGCAGCCTGAGCGCGCGCGGCGTGTCGATCAGCGCGATCTGGCCGTCGACGATGAATGCCACGCGGTCGCACAGCTCTTCGGCCAGGCTCATCGCGTGCGTGGTGAGCACGACCGTGTCGCCGGCAGCCTGGCGCGCGCGGATCAGCTGTTTGATACGCTGGGCGCTGGCTGGGTCGAGCCCCGAGGTGGGCTCGTCGAGGAACAGCAGCTCGGGGCGGTGCTGCAGCGCGCGCGCCAGGCTCAGGCGGTTTTTCATGCCCTTCGAGAACTGCGCCACCGGCATGTCGGCCGCGTCGGCCAGCCCCACCGCCTCGAGCACAGCGGCGGGCGATTGGGTTGGCCGGCGGTAGAGCGCGGCGAAGTAGGCCAGGTTTTCGCGGGCGGTAAGCTTCTGGAAGTGATTGGGCAGCTCGAACGATACGCCGATGCGCTCGTAGTAGTCGCTGCCCCAGGCCGCCAGCGCGCGCCCGAACACCTCGATGCGCCCCTGGTAGCCGCGCAGCAGGCCGATCAGCAGCTTCTGCGTCGTCGATTTGCCTGCGCCGCTGGGGCCAAGAAAGCCGAACACCTCGCCGCGCGCGATTGCAAAGCTCAGGCCGCTGAGCGCCGGCCTGGCCGCGCCAGGGTAGCTGAAGCTCAAGTCTTGCACCGTGATCATGGCTGTGG
Source organism: uncultured Kouleothrix sp. (assembly GCA_937858455.1). Taxonomy (GTDB): domain Bacteria; phylum Chloroflexota; class Chloroflexia; order Chloroflexales; family Roseiflexaceae; genus Kouleothrix. The sequence continues at coordinate 2,665 of CALLYN010001016.1, read as the reverse complement.
CTCTTTCAGCAGGTAGTCGGCGACCTGCGCGATCAGCACGGCTGCGACGTCGGCAAACACATCGCGGCCAATCGTGTCTTCGTGAAAGTTCAGCATCACAATCGCGCGCAGCAGCCCCGTCGCCAGCGCGGGGTCGGCGCCGATCGGCACGCCGCTCGCGCGACCGGCGGCGATCAGCTCGCGCGTGAACGCGATGTCGTCGTCGAGCTGCGCGCGCTGCTGCTCGGGCGTCAGCGCGCGCGTGAGGTAGGCGAACTCGTCACTGTTCAGCTGGGCAAACAGCGGCTGATCTTTGCGCAGCATCATCGCCTGGCTCAGCGCGGCGATCAGCCGCTCGCGCGGTGGCTTGTCGGGCTGGCCGATCGCCGCTAGCAGTTGGGCGCGATACTCGGCCTCGATCTGCCCGAGGATCGCCAAGAACAGCGCCTCTTTCGAATCGTAAAAGAGGTAGAATGCGCCTTTCGAAATGCCAACGGCGCGTGTCAGATCTTCTACATTGGTGCGGCGCAGGCCGTGCGCGCCGAATAGCTCGCGCCCCTTTGCCAGCAGGTTTGCGCCAATCGCGCGCTTCTCGGCTTCGCTGAAACCACGAGGCATGGGCATCTCACTTGTATCCATATGACCATTTTATTTTTTCGGTCACATATACTATACGCTTCTCTACACGCGCTTTCATCGGTCGCAAGGCGGAGATCCTGCGATGCTATGGCAGCTCCGTTTGATCTCTTTCGTTTTGCAACGCTCTGCACGCCGAAGCCGGGCGGGGCATAGCAAAAAGGAATTTGGGTGTGGCTTTGCCGCCGCCACCAGATCTGCGCAAGCTGCGGAGGAGCGCTCTATTAGCGCAGGATTGGCAGCCAGATCTGGTGCGCGCTGGCGGCGGGCGGGGTTGGTGGCGCGAGCGCCACGGTTGCGCTCACCACCGTGCTGTTGCCGGCGCGGTCGAACAGGCGCGCGGCCACGGTGTAGCTGCCTGGGGCGGCTGGCAGGCGTAGTGCTGCCTGCCCGGCGTAGGGCTCGGGGTCGCCGAACTCGCCGTCGACGCCGAGCTGCATGGCCATGATCGCGCCGCCGTCGTCGCTGGCGGCGATCGCCAGACGCAGCTCGCGCTCGCTCGTCGTGCTGGCGCTGGCGGCGATCGGTGCGCTGCGCGCCGCCAGGCTGGCGACCTCGGCTGGGGCCAGCGCCCGGCCGTAGATCGCCAGCTCGTCGAATATCACGTCGCTAGCGCCCGAGCCAGGCGCCCAGCGGCCAAGGTCGAGCGTCGCGCCGACATCTGCGGGCAGCTCGGCGCCGCTGCTCGCGCTGGCGCGCTGCCCGTCGAGGTATAGCACCTTCAGCTGGCGCGCGCGGTCCCAGCTGATCGCGAAGTGGTGCAGCCCCGGCGCGAGCGTGTCGGGCACGCTGAGGTCGTCGCGCGCGCCGCTTTCGGCTGTCGTCCAGAAATCCCAGCGCGCCGCCCCGCCCGGCCCCAGCAGGTCGCGCCGTAGCGCCAGCGTGCCGGTGTACACCGGCCCTTCGTCGGCGTGGGCGCTGGCGGCCAGCAGGTACTGGCGCGCGCTGGCGGTACTCGGGTAGCGCTCGGGCAGCTGCGCCCAGAAGGCGATCGTGCCTGCGGCCATGCTCAGGTTGCCGGCGGTGGGAAAGGCCAGCCGGTCGTTGCCGGCTACGCGCACGCCTTTGCCAAACTTCGCGCCAACGTACTCCGGCGCGCCGGCGACAGTCGCGCCGCCAGCGCCGATCTGCGCGAGCGGGTCGCCGTCGAAATGGCTCAGCAGCAGCAGGTCGGCCGGCGGGCTGATTGACAGCAGCGCCTGCGGCGGGGCGCGGTCGGGCGGCGCTGCAGCATCGGGCGGCGCGAGGTCGAACTCGCCGGCCAGGCTCGCGTCCCACAGCCAGGTGCTGGCCTCGCAGGCGGCGTACTGCGGGCACGGGTCGGCGCCTGCGCCGTACCAGCCGTATGGGTCGACCTGCTTGCCGTTGTGGCGTACCTCGAAGTGCAGGTGCGGCGTCCCGGCCACAAATCCGGTCTTGCCGCTGCTGCCGATCAGGTCGCCGGCGCGCACCGGCACGCCCTTGCCAGTGTCGACCAGGCCGCGAAACTTTTTGGCGAATTTGTCGAGGTGCCAGTACACCGTCACGTAGCCACCGGGGTGCTCGATCCACACGCCGTTGCCGCGGTGGGTGCTGGCGTGCGCCGTGCCGGCGGCCGCAGCGTAGATGTAGGTGCCGATCGGCTGGTCGGGGAAGTAGAAATCGTTGCCGTCGTGGCCGTCGTACTGCACGCTGCCATGCCCGAGGTAGTTCACCACAAACCCGTTGTCGGGCCGGTCGGTGTCCACGGTTGGGTACATGTGGTCGAAGTATGCCAGGTGCACCACGCGCGTGCCGGGCGCCCACGGCAGCTTCAGAAAGCCGCTGGTGGCGGCGGGTTGCGGCTGGCGCTGCTCGGGCAGCTCGTTGTTGAAGAAATGCTGGAATGCCTGCTTGAAGCGCTCGAAGGCTGCGCGCCACTCGGCTTGCGAGCGGCCTTTGGCCAGGAAGCGCTGCACCGACACGCCCTCGGGCGCCTGCGCGAGCGTCAGCGTCAGCGTGGTGCCGTCGGTGAAGCGCACGGTCGGCGGGCGCTGGTACGGGCCGAGCCCGGCGCGCAGCTCGCGCTCGG
>CALLYN010001015.1 GCA_937858455.1 uncultured Kouleothrix sp. | reverse complement strand
GTTCGGGGGCGGCTTCGCCGCCCCCGAAATTTCTTTTTCTTGTGCGGCGCCCGGCAAAGCCGGACGCCGCACAAGAAAACACAAGTAATCAAACGGAGAAAGGCAGCGCTCGGCTAGGGCGCGGGCGGGCGCGGCAGCAGGCCGGCCGCCGCCGCAACCTTCGGGATAGCCTTGGTCCAGCCGACCGACATAATATGCACGCCGCGCACGCCCTCGATCGCCAGCATCTGCTGCGTCAGCTCGGCGGCGATCTGCACGCCCTCGCGCTCGGCGTCGCCGGCGCGGGCCATGCGATCGATCACCCAGTCGGGCACACGCGAGCCAGGCAGGTGGTCGCGCAGGAAGTGCGCCGACTGCGCCGTGCGGATGACCATGACGCCGGCGAGAATATGCGCCTGCTGGTGCAGCCCGAGCGTGCGCGCCTCGGCCATCCACAGCCTGAAGCGCTCAATGTCGAAGATAATCTGCGTCTGGATGAACTCGGCACCGCTCTGGATCTTGCGCTCGAGCCGCCCGATCTTCTCGATGTTCGGGTTGGCCACGCCGCCCAGAAAAAAGCCCGGCGCCTCAGTCAGGCGCGTGCCGGACTGAAACTGGCCCTCGTCGCGCATGCCGCGCAGCGCGCGGATCAGCTGAAACGAGTTAAGGTCGAGCACATTCTTGGCGTCGGGGTGATCGCCGATCTTCGGGTGGTCGCCGGTCATGCACAGGAAGTTATTCACGCCGCACACCGCGCCGCTCAGCACATCGGCCTGCAGGGCGATGCGGTTGCGGTGCTGGCAGGTCATCTGCACGATCGGCTCGATGCCGAGCTGGCGCACCACAATGCCCGCGCCGAGCGCGGACATGCGGCCAATCCCGCGCTGGTTATCCGTCAGGTTGAGCGCGTCGACGCTGCCCTGCATAGCCAGGGCCAGCTGCTCGAGCGTAGCGCGGGCGGCGCCCTTAGGCGGCGCAAGCTCGCCCGTCACCACCACCTGGCCGGCGTCGAGCCGGCGCTGAAAAGTACTATACGACATTGCCTCTTTGCTCTTTTGACACAAAAAAACTCTCATCAGCACTCGGCGATGAGAGGCAGCGATTGCGAATGGCGCGTAGCGCGGGCAAGTGGCTGGCTGGCCGCGAGTATAGCACGCCGAGTCACGGCTGTCAATGGTTTAGCGCGCGGCGATCTCGTCGGCGGACTTCTCGATCTTCTGCTCGATCGAGTCGAGCCGGGCGCTGACCTGGCGGCGCCACTGCTCGTCGGCCACCTCGCGCGCGCGCAGCCGGTACAGCTGCTCTTCGTCGAGCCGCCGCACCCCGCCGACGCGGTCGGCCAGCAGGCCGATCAGAAAGATAAACACCGCCAGCACCACCAGCACCCCGCCCACCAGCAGCGCCTGGTCGTTCGACTGCGACTGGGCGAACCAGTCGAGGCGGCGGCCGACAAACACGTAGGCCGCGCGCGCCAGCGCCAGCAGCCCGAGCAGCGCGAACGCCGCCGCGAGGTACGAGTAGGTCTTCAGCGGCTCGTAGGTGGTGTAGGTGCGCGCGATGATCGCGGCCTGGCGCTTGATGAAGTTCCAGTTGCCCTGGTGCAGCCGCGACGGCCGGTTCACCGGGTTGATGGCGATCGGCACGGTGGTGACCGTCAGGCCCTTTTTGCCGGCCTGGATGAGGTTCTCGACGGTGTACGAGAAATCGGTGGTGACGAACAGGCGCAGCGCGGCCTCGCGCGAGAGCGCGCGGAAGCCGCTGACGGTGTCGGGCACATCGGTTTCGGAGGCCCAGCGCACCACGCCGCTGCCAACCTGCTGCAGCGCCTTCTTGAGCGGCGAGAAATGCTCAATGCTGCCGACCTGGCGGTCGCCGATCACCACCTCGGCCGCGCCGGCGAGGATGGGCGCGATCAGCCGGGGGATCTCGCTGCCAGGGTACTGGTGATCGCCATCGGTGTTGACGATGATATCGGCGCCGAGGCGCAACGCGGCGTCGTTGCCGGTCTGAAAGGCGCGCGCCAGGCCCTTGCGGCCGGCGTGGCGCACCACGAAGTCGGCGCCGCTGTGCAGCGCAATCGCCACGGTATCGTCGGTGCAGCCGTCGTCGACGATCAGCACCTCGACGCTGTCGACGCCGTCGATAGCGCGTGGGATGTCGCGGATCACCGCGGCGATCGTGTCGGCCTCGTTCAGCACCGGGATCTGGACAATCAGCTTCATATGCGAGTCGCAGGTTCGGGTCACGCGCATCGCCCGCGCGGCGTCGGCATCAGGCTGCCATTCTACCCCAGCGCCCCGAGTTTTGCAAAGGCGGCGGCGCACTCAGGTGCGCGCGCTGGTGCGCCTGAGCGCTTGGCCGCGGCGCGGCGGCGCGCTATGCTGGCAAGCAGAAAGGAGAGCCTGCGATGAACACCAGACTCAGGCCGGCGCTGCTGGCCGCGCCGATCGCGCTGCTCGCGGTCGTGCTATTCCCATTCGAGTGGCTGGGCGCGCGCTGGCACGCGCTCGGCGGGCTGATCGACAGCATCTTCGCCACCGACGCGCGGCACGCATTGGGCCACGCCACGCTGTTCGCGCTGCTCGGCGGCGCCACGCTGGCGGGGCAGAAGCTGACCGACCGCACCGACAGCTACGGGCTCGGGCTCCTGCTCTACGAGCTCCTGACCGGCGAGCCGCCCTTCACCGCGGCGGATGAGGGCGTGCTGGAGAAGCAGCAGCGCTACCAGCCGGCGCCGCGTCCGGGGGCACCGGTGCCGGGGCCGCTCGGGGACCTCTGCCTGGAGCTGCTCGCCAAGGAGCCGGGGCGGCG
>CALLYN010001014.1 GCA_937858455.1 uncultured Kouleothrix sp. | reverse complement strand
ACGCGCCAGTGCGTAGCTGGTTGGGCGTGCCGCTGGTCGGGCAGGGGCGCATCTATGGCATTCTGACGCTGGAAAGCGAACTCGCCAACCGCTACGGCGACGAGGAGCTGCGCGCGATTGCCGCGCTTGGCAACCAGGCCGCTATCGCCATGGAAAATGCGCGCCTCTACGCCGAAGCCCAGGAGCGCACGCTCCAGCTCGAAGTCGTCACCCGCGTGACGCAGGAAGTCAGCACGCGCGATGTGAGCCGCGAGCTACCCGGCATTCTGCGCACGATCATCCACCAGATCCGGCGCGTGGTGCCGTGCGACTATGCCGCGCTGGCGCTGTACAACGAGGAAGACGACACATTCTTTTTCGAAACGGTATACGACTTTGGCGTGCGCGACTGGGCCGAACTGCCGCCCGGCAAGCGCGAGCCGGCCGAGGGCACGCCCTGGCAGACGGCCTGCCGCACCGGCACGGCGCTGGTGCAGAGCGAGCTGGTGCGCAGCTCGTTCGCCTACGACCGTGGCCTGGCGGCGGGCGGCCTGCGCTCGGGCGTGGTAATGCCGATCGTCGGCGCGAGCCGCGCGCTCGGCACGCTCGATTTCGCCAGCCGCGAGCCGAATGCCTATGGCTCGACCCAGGTGGCCACGCTGCGCGAGCTTTCGCACTACCTCGGCACGGCGCTGCACAACGCGCGCCTTTCGCAAGAGCGCGAGGAAACCGCCGCCAAGCTCGCGCGCACCCAAGAGCACCTCAACCTTGTCGACAAGGTGCGCGCGGTGGGCCAGCTGGCCTCGGGCGTGGCCCACGACTTCAACAACCTGCTGGCGGGCATCCTCGGCAACGCCCAGCTGCTGCTGTTCGAGGCCGCCAGCGACGACCAGAAAGAGATGCTCAGGGTGATCGAGCGCGCCGCCAAAGACGGCGCCGAGACGGTGCGGCGGCTGCAGGGCTTCGCGCGCATGGAGCACGACTCGCCCATGACCGAAGTGCGCCTGGACATGCTGGCGCGCGACGCGATCGACATCACCCGGCCGCGCTGGCGCGACGTGGCCCAGAGCCGCGGCGCGTCGATCGAGATTGTCAAGCAGCTCCAGCCGGTGATGCCGCTGGCCGGCCGGCCGGCCGAGCTGCGCGAGGTGCTGACCAACCTGATCATCAACGCGGTCGACGCGATGCCCAAGGGCGGCAAGCTCACCGTGGCCTGCTACGACGACATGGTTGGCGACGCGGCGGACGGCGCCGGGCAGAGCGTGGTGGTTGAGGTGGCCGACACCGGCGTGGGCATGGACGCCGAGACGCGCGCGCGGATCTTCGACCCGTTCTTTACCACCAAGGGCGAGGGCGGCACCGGCCTGGGCCTGGCGGTGTCGCTGAGCATCGTGCAGGGCCACGGCGGCCAGATCGACGTCGAGAGCGAGCGCGGTGCCGGCACGCGCTTTAGTGTGCGCCTGCCAGTGCGCAACACCGGCCCGGCGGCCAAGAGCGGCCAGCCGCGCCTGCCGCAGCTGGTGCAGCCCGGCCACATCCTGTTTGTCGAAAGCGAGGCCATGATCCGCGATGCCACCAGCCGCCTGCTCTCCCGCTGGGGCCACAAGGTCGAGGCGGCCGAAAATGGCGCCGAGGCGCTGGCCAGGTTCCTGCCCGACACATTCGACCTGGTGATCTCCGACCTGGGCATGCCCGACATGAACGGCTGGGAGCTGCTGGCGCAGATCAAGGCGCGCGACCCGCGCGTGCCGACGGTGCTGATCACCGGGTGGGGCCGCCAGCTCGCCGAAGACGAGGCGCGCGCCGCCGGGGCCGATTTCGTGATCGAGAAGCCGTTCGACCAGGACGATCTGCGCGATATTCTGGCGCAGGCGCTGGGCTAGAAGCTATGCGGTCGGCCTGCCGAGCCGCTGTTCCTCAAATACAGAAGTTTACGCGGTGCGCGTTTTTGCCTTCGGCAGAGCGGTACTTTTTGATGGATGGTGCTCAGATTTTCGCGCAAAGCGCGAAAATCTGAGCACAAAAGGCAGAGGTGTGCAGTTTTTCCGTGCTCCGCGCGGAAAAACTGCACACACATCTGAGGAAGCCGAAGAGCGCAAATACGCAACCCTACCAAAAACATGCGCTCGGATGGTGGCGCTCT